>DASUXU010000157.1:0-42516 GCA_036377735.1 Longimicrobiales bacterium | reverse complement strand
CGAGTGCGCGCACGAAGCCCGCCTCATTCGACGGCATCGTGTCCTGATCCACTTCCACGTCCGGCACAATGCCGCCGCCGCCGTAGACGACGCGGCCGGCGTCCGAGCGGAACTCCGGACGCGGCTTCTTCGCGATGCTGTCCACCGGCACGCCGTTGTCGTCGCGCTCCGTCTGGATCGTGCGACCCGCCGGTGTGAACCACTGGCCGACCGTCATCTTCAGTGCCCAGCGATCCTGCAGTGTGTAGATCTCCTGGACGAGACCCTTGCCGAAGGACGTGGTGCCGACGACCAGTGCACGGTCATGATCCTGGAGTGCGCCCGTCACGATCTCGGAAGCGGACGCGGTATATGGATCGATGAGTACGACCATCGGTTCGGTCTTCGCGATCCCCGGCAGCTGCGCAACCGACACTTCTTCCGGCTTGTTGCGGTAGCGGACCGAGGCCAGCTTCTGGCCGGCGTCGAGGAACAGGTTGCTGATCTGGAGCGCCTCATCCACCGAGCCGCCCGTGTTGCCGCGCAGGTCCAGCACGTAGGAGTGCGCCCCTTGCGCGCGCAGCTTCAGGACCGCCTGCTCCACCTCGTGCGCCGAATTCTCGCTGAAGCGCTGCAGCGGGATGTAGCCGATGTCACGGCCGATCAGCGTTGCGAATGGGACCGCGGGGCGCTGCACTTCGGCGCGCGTGTACTTGCCTTCCATCAGGCCTTCCACGCCAGCACGGCCGAATGCGACGTCCACGGTCGTGCCGATCGGGCCCAGCAGCATCTTCGAGACTTCGTCGATCTTGAGGTTCAGCGTCGATTTGTCGCCGACTCGTACAATGCGGTCGCCAGGCATCACGCCGCCCCGCTCTGCCGGTGTGCCCGGGAAGACACGCGTGACCGTCACCACGCCCTCATGGCTCTCGATCAGCATGCCCAGACCGCCGTACGCGTTGCCCAGCGATTCACGCTGGAACTGCGCGAGCTCCTCCGGCGAGTACAGGTCCGCGTACGCATCGCCCAGCTCGTCCACCAGGCCGCGCGCGGCGTTCTGGTAGATCTCGTCGTCCGACAGCGGCTCGATAGCGTTCGACCGGACCAGCGTCAGAACCTGCGCAAACAGCTTCGCACCGTCGTCCGGCACCATGTCGTGCAGAATCCAGCCGCCCGCTACGGCCGGCACGGTCAGCAGCGCAACCGTTATCACTCGGCGAAATCGCATCCCTACCTCTTGGTTCGTTGAACCCTCTATATGTCGCAAGATACGCGCACACGGCAACTCGGTGGGGACGAGGGTGTTGCCTGACGCTGCGAAATTTTCCTACACCCTGACGACGCTGGTGGTCCTTGGGCATCCTCGGCATCTAACAACGGAAAACGGAATCAATCACAGAGGACGGGGAGGGGAAGGAGAAGAACGGGGAGGACGGATTCTTTTTTAAAACGGATTTGCTTTGTGCTCCCGGTTCTACGGAGTCTCCCTGTTCTCCCGGGTGTCTCCCCGTCCTCTGTGACTGAATCTGTTGCCGTTCGATGGGGGAAGCGGGGCGGTTGTCACACGGTTCTGCTATCGTGTTGTCCCAGCGGGCTATGGGTTTCGGGGTGGGGTGCCGCGAGACTTGAGGCCGAGGCGGCGAAAAGGGCAGTCTTGCCCGAAAGTCACCCGAAAGGTATATTCCCGGTCGTGAGGTCCCGGCCGCAACAATCACCGCAGTCAACGCAGAGCGAGAGCATGGCAACCGCCGAAGTTAGGGACGACAAGGGCAAGGCGCTGAACGTGGCGATCCAGCAGATCGAGCGGGCGTACGGCAAGGGCTCGATCATGAAGATGGGCGGCGCGGACCGGGTGCAGATCGCTGCGATCTCGACGGGCGCGATCAACCTGGATGCTGCGATCGGAATCGGCGGCATCCCGTGCGGCCGTATCACGGAGATCTACGGACCGGAGTCGAGCGGTAAGACGACGCTGTGTCTGCACGTGATCGCGAATGCGCAGCGGAACGGTGGTGTTGCGGCGTTCATCGACGCGGAGCACGCCCTGGACATCGAGTACGCGGGCAAGCTGGGCGTGGACATCGAGAACCTGCTGGTGAGCCAGCCGGACACGGGTGAGCAGGCGCTCGAGATTGCGGAGCTGCTGATCCGGAGCAGTGCGGTGGACGTGCTGGTGATCGACTCGGTGGCGGCGCTGGTGCCGCGGGCGGAGATCGAGGGCGAGATGGGCGACTCGCATGTGGGTCTGCAGGCGCGGCTGATGAGCCAGGCGCTGCGGAAGCTGACGGGTGCGGTCGCACGGTCGCAGACATGCGTGATCTTCACGAACCAGATCCGCGAGAAGATCGGCGTGATGTTCGGCAGCCCCGAGACGACGACGGGTGGCCGGGCCCTGAAGTTCTACGCGAGCCTCCGCCTGGACATCCGCCGGATCGGCGCGATCAAGGAAGGTCAGGAGAACACGGGCAACAGGACGCGCGTGAAGATCGTGAAGAACAAGGTCGCGCCGCCGTTCCGTCAGGCCGAGTTCGACGTGATGTACAACGAGGGTGTCAGCATCACAGGTCTGCTGATCGACCTGGGTGTCGAGAATGACATCGTCCAGAAGTCGGGCGCCTGGTTCTCGTACGGCCCGACCCGTCTGGGCCAGGGTCGCGAGAATTCGAAGCAGTTCCTGAAGGAGAACCCGGAACTGGCGCGCGAGATCGAGGTCAAGGTCCGGGAGGCGCTGAGCACCCGGCCGATGCTCACGAGCGGCGGCGCCGGGGAGTACGAAGCGGATTAGTCGGACAACCCCTCGTGGCCGAGGGACAACAGGAGGCGGTCCTCGTCAACCGGGGGGCCGCCTCTCTGTATTTTCACCCGTGCGAGTTGCGCCCGCCCGCTAGCCGGTACCCCGCCCGAGCCCCTATTCTTAACGGTTCAATACCGAGCCGAACCGGATCCACAGGATGATGACTTCAGCAGAGATCAGAGGCCGCTTTCTCGCGTATTTCGAGCGGCACGGCCACACGATAAGACCGAGCGGATCGCTGGTGCCGCAGGACGACCCGACGCTCCTGTTCACGAACGCCGGGATGGTCCCGTTCAAGCGTGTCTTCACGGGTGACGAGACGCTGCCGTTCAGCCGTGCGGCCACGTCGCAGAAGTGTCTGCGGGTATCGGGCAAGCACAACGACCTCGAGGAAGTGGGTGTCACCAGCCGGCACCACACGTTCTTCGAGATGCTCGGCAACTTCTCGTTCGGCGACTACTTCAAGCGTGACGCGATCCGGTTCGCGTGGGACCTGTTCACTGTGGAGTTCGGCCTGCCGAAGGAGCGGCTGTGGGCCACGGTGCACTACACGGACGACGAGGCCGCGGCGCTGTGGCAGGAGATCGCGGGCCTGCCGCCGGAGCGCATTTTCCGGCTCGGTGACAAGGACAACTTCTGGCAGATGGGCGAGACCGGCCCGTGCGGGCCGTGCTCGGAGATCCACTACGACCTGCGCACCGAGGGCCGCGGCACGGATGTCACGGTAGAGGAGTTCGTCGAGCGCGGCGAGCGGGGCGAGTTCCTGGAGCTGTGGAACCTGGTGTTCATGCAGTACGACCGCTCCGCAGATGGAACACTGACACCACTGCCCGCGCCGTCGATCGATACCGGTGCCGGCCTCGAGCGCGTCACGGCGGTTCTGCAGGGCGTCGACTCCAACTACAAGTCCGACCTGTTCACGCCGCTCATTGCGCGCGCGGAATCCGTCGTCGGCGTGCCGTACGACTACGACACGCCGCAGGGCGTGTCGTACCGCGTGCTTGCGGACCACGCGCGCGCGGTCGCGTTCCTGCTGGCGGACGGTGTCTTCCCGAGCAATGACGGACGCGGTTATGTGCTGCGCCGTGTGCTGCGCCGCGCGGTGCGCCATGCGTGGCTGCTCGGTCGACGGGAGCCGACGCTCGTGCACGTCGTGGACGCGGTCATCGAGCATATGGGTGCCGCATATCCGGATCTCGTATCGCGCCGTGACCACCTGATGCGCTATACACTCGACGAGGAGCAGCGCTTCCTGTCCACGATCGACAGCGGCATGCAGCGCTTCGACGAGATTGCGCCCCGCCTGGATGACGGCGAGCGCGCGCGCATCGCTGCGGGCACGCGCGCGGCGCCTGTGATCGCGGGTGGCGACGCGTTCCGTCTCTATGACACGTTCGGCTTCCCGATCGACCTGACGCAGCTCATCGCGCAGGAGCGCGGGTACGTCGTGGATGAGGCGGGCTTCAGTGCAGCGCTCGAGGAGCAGCGCGAGCGCTCGCGTCAGGACCGGAAGAACGCCGGTATCGGCATGGAGGCCGACGCGCTGTCGCAGGGGTGGATCGAGCTCGATCCGGACGCGGAGCAGGAGTTCGTCGGATACGCCGACCTGGACTCGAGCACGGACGTGATTGCGGTGCGGCTCGACCGCGGTACGGCCGCGCTCCAGCTCCGTCGCAACCCATTTTACGTGGAGTCCGGCGGCCAGGTCAGCGATCACGGCGTCGTGCAGGGTGAGGGCTGGAACCTGATGGTGGACGACGTGCGGAAGGTGGGCGGTCGGACGGTCGTGATCGGCGAAGTGGTGGGGACACTGCCGCAGACACGCACACCGTTCCCGGCTCGCGCGCGCGTCGAGACCGCGGCCCGCCGCGACACGCAGCGCAACCACACGGCCACGCACCTGCTGCACGCAGCACTGCGCAGCGTACTGGGTCCGCACGTCGTGCAGCGCGGGTCCCTCGTCGCACCCGACCGTCTCCGGTTCGATTTCGCGCACACCAAGCCGATGACGCCGGACGAGATCCGGAAAGTCGAGACGATGGTGAACGAGAACATTCTGCGCGATGCGGACGTCGAGATCGGGCAGTCCACGTATCCGGAAGCGGTCGCCAGAGGTGCGATGGCGCTGTTCGGCGAGAAGTACGGCGATGTCGTACGCGTGGTGACGGTGCCGGGCACGAGCATCGAGCTGTGCGGCGGCACGCACGTGCGTCACACGGGTGACATCGGCATGTTCCGGATCGTGAGCGAGGCCGGTGTCGCAGCGGGGATCCGTCGCATCGAGGCCGTGACAGGCTCGGCTTCATACCGGCGCGCGGTCGAACAGGAGGGTTTGCTGCGTCAGCTGAGCACGACCCTGAAGGCGACGCCGGACACGCTCGTGAAGCGCGTGGAGCAGATCACGGAAGAGAACCGGGAGCTCAGGCGGCAGGTGGACAAGCTGCGCACGGGCGGTAGCGGCGACATGGTGACGGAGCTCATGCGCCATGCGTATGAGATCGATGGCGCGCGCGTGATCACACGCGTCGTGACGGTGTCCGGCGCCGACGAGCTGCGCACCGTCGGTGACAGTCTGCGCGGCAAGCTGGAGTCCGGTATTGCCGTGCTTGCTGCGAAACAGGATGACCGTACGTCCCTGTTCGCGGTCGTGACGGACGACCTGGTGAAACGCGGCCTGCGCGCGGACGCGATCCTGCGCGAGGTGGCGAAGGCGACGGGCGGCTCGGGCGGCGGCAAGCCGCACATGGCACAGGGCGGCGTCGGTGATCCGGAGAAGCTGCCCGCGGCATTCGCGCACGTTCCGGACCTCGTGCGCGGAGCCCTCGCCGGGTGAGCAGCGTAACGGCCGACGTGCTGTCGTGGCTGGAGGCGCGGGAGCCGAGGCCGCCCGCAGAGCTGCTCGCTCACATGCGGCGGGTCGTGGAAGAACAGACGGCCGCAGACACACCGCGTGGGGACATCACCACAATTCTTGCAGAAGCCGCACTGCGCGCGTTCGCCGTTGCGGTCGAGCACTGTGACGACCGCGCCGCGGCGACGGACCTGCTCGCTGCGGATGCACTGCTTACGTATGCGATGGAAGCGGCAGCCGGCACCGGTGGCGACGCCGCGGCCGCCATCGCCCGGGTGTATGGCGGCACGCGCCTGATCGAGCTCATACCGGAGCATACATGACCGCGGACAACAGTCCCATCGCCCGCCACCTCGAGGGTCTCGCCGATGTCGCGCAGCGCGTGGCGCGCGAGATGTCGTCGCAGATCGACAGCGTTACGGACCTCGTGATCGCGACCCTCACGGCCGGGAGCAAGCTGATGTTCTGCGGCAATGGCGGCTCCGCCGCGGATGCGCAGCACCTGGCTACAGAGTATGTCGTCCGGTTCCGGCGTGACCGTCGAGCGCTCACGGCCCTTGCACTGACCACCGATACGTCGCTGCTGACGGCGGCCGCGAATGATCTCGGCTTCGAGCAGGTATTCGCGCGGCAGGTCACGGCGCACGGCAGGCCCGGTGACCTGCTCTTCCTCCATTCGACGTCCGGTGTGTCGCCGAACCTGCTGGCGGCAGCGGATGCGGCGCGCGCTGCCGGTGTGAAGACGGTGGCAATGCTCGGGAAGGGTGGCGGCCCGCTGCGTGAACGGGTCGATTACGCGGTCGTGATACCTACGGACATTGGTGCGCACGCGCAGGAGCTGCACATGGCGATCGGCCATGCCATCTGTGATGTCGCGGAAGCGAGGTTGTCGCAATGATACCTGCAGGCTCGCCCGCGCTCGCGGCGCTGCACCACGCGCGCGCCGCGGAGCGCTCGCAGGCGCTGTTCTATCGCGCACTCGCGACCATGGCGGAAGCCATCGAGGACGCGGAGCTGGCGGAGCGGCTGAACGGGCTGCACGCCGACGAGCAGCACCACCTCTCCCGCCTGAGCGCGCGGCTGCTGGAGCTCGGTGAGCGCCTTGTCGACCTCGGGCCGCCGGATCTGCCCGAGGTCGGGCTGGAGGCGTGGGAAAAACTCGCGCGCGAGCGGGAGCAGGTCGAGATCGACCGGTATGACGCGCTGCTGCAGCAGGATATGGACGGCGAGACGCGCGAGATGATCGAGAGCTTCGCGCGCGCTGAGCGTCACCACGCGGCATCGCTCGGCGGCAAATGGATGGACGCATGATCGACCTCAACCTCACGGGCAAGCGGGCGGTCGTAACGGGCGGCTCGCGCGGCGTCGGCCGCGCAACCGCCATCATGCTGGCGCGCGCCGGTGCCCATGTGGCCGTGTCCTACCAGAACCGGAAGGGCGAGGCCGGATCACTGATCACCGAGCTCGAGCGTCATGGCGCGCGGGCGTTCGCTCACGCCGGCGACATATCCGACGCTGCGGCGGTAGACGGGTTCTTCAGTAGGGTGCTCGAGGAGTTCGGCGGTCTCGACATATTTGTCGCCAATGCGGGCATCTGGCCGCCGGAATCCGTTCCCGTCTCGCTGATGTCCGACGAGCAGTGGCGCCGGACACTGCAGGTGAATCTCGACTCCGCGTTCTACACCACGCGCGCAGCCACGCGCATCATGTCGGACGGCGGGCGCATCGTGATGGTCAGCTCGACAGCCGGGCAGCGCGGCGAGGCGGGTCACGTGGACTATGCCGCGTCGAAGGGCGCGATGATATCGATGGTGAAAGGTCTCGCCATCGAGCTCGCGCCGCAGCAGATCACGGTCAACGCCGTCGCGCCCGGCTGGATCGACACGGACATGACGGCAGGCCCGTATGCGGACGGCGGTCGCGCGCGCATCGAGGCGGGGATCCCGCTCGGCCGCGTCGCAGGCGCAGACGACATCGCGGGACCGATCCTGTTCCTGTGCAGTCCGCTCGCCCGCCACATCACGGGTGAGATTCTCAACATCAATGGCGGCTCGGTGCTGTGTGGCTGAGCTGAACCCGCCCGCCGGTGTAGTCGAGATCGCGCGGAAGTTCCAGGCGAACGGCTACGAGTGCTGGGCGGTGGGCGGCGCGGTACGGGATGCATTCATCGGCGTATCGCACGCCGACTGGGACCTGGCGACGGATGCGCGGCCGAAGGACATGCAGGAGCTCTTCCGGCGGACCGTACCGGTCGGTGTGGAGCACGGCACGGTCGGCATATTCGCGAGCGACGGCGTGATGTACGAGGTCACGACGTTCCGGCGGGATGTCGAGACCACGGGCCGCCACGCGGTGGTCCAGTTCGCCAGTGACATCCGCGACGACCTCGCCCGTCGCGACTTCACCATCAATGCTCTCGCCTGGAATCCGCTGACGCAGGAGATGCTCGATCCGTTCGGCGGAATGACCGACCTGCAGGACGGCGTGCTGCGCACGGTCGGCACCGCCGCAGATCGCTTCGCCGAGGACTGGCTGCGCATCCTGCGGGCGCTGCGCTTCGCGGGTCACTTCGTGCTGACGTTCGAGCCCGCGACGTGGCTCGCATTGACAGACAGTGTCGAGCAGCTCCGCGGCCTGTCCGCGGAGCGCGTGCGCGAAGAGCTGCTGAAGATCCTCGCGAAGACGCAGCATGCATCGGCGGCACTGCGGCTGTACGAGTCATCGGGCGCGCTGCGCGTCCTCTACCCCGAGCTGCACGCCATGGTCGGGGTATCGCCGCCGGACGGGAGTGGTGACGTCTGGCAGCGCACACTCATCGCCGTGGACGCGATCCCGCGCACCCGCGTGCAGCTGCGGCTCGCCGCACTGCTGCACGGCGCAGGTGTTCCTGCAGCGCGCAGCCGCGACCTGCGGGGCGGGTGGAGCTACGCGGGGCATGAGCCGATCGGTCAGCGCAAGGCGGAGGAAGTGCTGCGACGCCTGAAGGCATCCAACAGCGACATCGAGCACGTCAGCCGCCTGGTCGGCCTCCAGTCCGCACTGTTTCCGCCGGACGCGCCGGACGCGGGCGTGCGGCGCTGGCTGACACACGTCCCCGCCGAGCTGCGCCACGACCTGTTCCGTCTGCGTATCGCACTGTGGCGCGCCGCGCAGATCGATGGAGCGGTCGATGCGGATGCGTTTGCAACAGGTGTACGTGACCTGACCGAGCGCTGGCAGCACGTGCGCAAGGTGCTGCGCGCCGCACCGCCGCTCTCGATCAACGACCTGGCGGTGGACGGTGGTGACCTCAAGGGTCTCGGCATGCCGCCAGGACCGCGCTATGGCGAGATCCTGCGCGACCTGCTCGATCGCGTGCTCGAGGATCCGTCGCTCAATGAGCGCGAGACCCTCGTCGCAATCGTGCGCGCGGAGCACATGGCGTGATCACGGGACTGCTGTATTCCGCGTTTGCCGCGCTCTTCGACATGCTCGGCGGCGCGATCGTCCTGGGAAAGCAGCCGCCCAGCCGCCGCGCGCTCGCCATCCTCTCGGGATTCGGCGCCGGCTTCATGCTCGCGGTCGCACTGATCGGCATGATGCCCGAGGCGCTCGGCAACGAGGGTTCGCTCGCCGCCATCCTGATCGGCTACATGCTCGTGCACCTCACGCAGCACACGATCACGCCGCACTTCCATTTTGGTGAGGAGACGCACGCAGAGGCAATGGTCTCGCGCGGCATCGGCGTGTGGGCTCTCGTCGGTCTGGTACCGCATTCATTCTTCGACGGCGTCGCGATCACGAGCGGATTCGCGAATGGCGCGTCGCTCGGCACACTCGTGTTCGTGGGTATCCTGCTGCACAAGATTCCCACCGGCGTGTCCCTCGCGAGCGTCATGCTCGCCAGTGGCAACACCCGCCGGCAGGCATTCCTCGCAGTGTCCGCGATCGCGGTCGCAACCGTGCTCGGCGGCATCATCACGCCGCTGATCGGGCCGCTCAAGGCGTACGGCCTGCCGCTCGCCGCGGGCGTCACCATCTACGTCGCGGCGTCCAACCTGATCCCCGAATCGCAGCACGAGCGCAATGCACTCGTGCAGACCGCAGTGTTCGTCGGCGCACTCGCGTACTTCCTGCTCAAGATGCTGCTCCCCGTCGCACCGGGTCACTGATGGCGGAAGAGCTCGACCTCTTCGGAGGTGGCGGGAATAGGCCGAAGAAGGGCGGAAGAGCGCGGCCGGCGTCGCCTGAAGCAGATGCCGGCGCAGGCGCACCTCTCGCGGCCAGGATGCGGCCGCGCACACTGGACGAGTATGTCGGCCAGGAGCACCTGCTGGGTGAGGGCAAGGCGCTCCGCCGGCTGATCGAGCGGGACGAGATCGGCAGCATCATCCTGTGGGGCCCGCCGGGCACAGGCAAGACGACACTCGCACGCATCATCGCGGCGAGGACGCAGTCGGTGTTCGAGCACTTCAGCGCCGTCACCGAAGGGATCGCGCGCGTGCGCGAGATCATTGCACTCGCGCAGGAGCGCCTCGCGACCACCGGTCAGCGGACCATCCTCTTCTGCGACGAGATCCATCGCTTCAACAAGGCGCAGCAGGACGCGTTCCTGCCGCATGTCGAGGCCGGCACGATCTCCCTCATTGGCGCGACCACGGAGAATCCGTCGTTCGAGGTGATCGGCGCACTGCTCAGCCGTGCGCGCGTCTTCGTGCTGAAGTCGCTCACGCCGGCGGACCTCGAGTTGATGATCCGGCGGGCACTGAGCGATGCGGAGCGCGGTCTCGGAGATCTGCAGCTCGGCGCCGACGATGACGCGATCACGTTCCTGGCCGAGCAGGCGGACGGCGACGGCAGGCGGGCGCTCACCGCACTGGAGACCGCGGCATCACTCGCGCGCGACGACGGCCGCATCACGCTCGCACACGCGAAGGAAGCGCTGCAGCTGCGGTTCGCGCGCTTCGACAAGGGTGGTGAGGAGCACTTCAACATCCTGTCGGCCTACCACAAGGCGCTGCGGGGGAGTGATCCGGACGGGGCGTTGTACTGGATGGCGCGCATGATCGAAGCCGGACAGGATCCGATGGTGATGTTCCGGCGCGCGCTCGCGATGGCGTCCGAGGATATCGGCCTCGCCGACCCGAACGCATTGATGATCGCGGTCGCGGCGCGCAATGCATTCCACGTCCTCGGCCCGCCCGAAGGCTATCTCGCACTTGCCGAGATGACGATCTATCTGGCGACCGCGCCCAAGTCGAACGCGTCCTATCGCGCGCTGAACGCCGCGCTCGAGGCCGCGCGCGCGACACCGGCGGCGCCCGTCCCGATGCACATCCGGAATGCGCCGACGCGGCTGATGAAGGAGCTGGGGTATCACGAGGGGTACCGCTACGCGCATGACGATCCGGAAGGGTATATCCCGCAGGAATACCTGCCGGACGAGCTGGCGGGGACGAGGTTCTACGAGCCGGGACAGATGGGATTCGAGACGCGCATAGCGGAGCGGCTGGCCGGATGGCTGGCCCGCCGGCAGAAGGAGGGCGGGGCGCAGGAATAGCGCGAACTTCCGCGTCACCACGGTTTATTGTTTGCAGGACGGCCCGCGTGGGCCGCTTGCGTTCAGGGAGGCGTTGTAATGAAAGAGGACAGAAGGGGAAGCGCGGCAGTGGCCGCCGCGCTTCTGATGTCAATTGCGGCCTCGGCACCGGCCGCCGCACAGACGCAGACGGCGCGGGAGCAGGTCCAGGCGAAGCTCGGCCCGACGGGTGCGATCGACACGACGACGGCGGCGCACCTTTCAGCGACGTTCCGCGCCGCTTCGCAGCGCGCACTGCCGGGTGTGGTATTCATCGCGGTCCAGCAGAGCGTCCCGCAGCGCCCGGTTGCACAGGGCCCGCGCCAGAACCCGGCGCGTCCCGACAGCGGGAACGTGCAGCCCAGGCAGCTGCCGCCGGGCATGGACCTGCCGGACTTCCTCGAGCAGTACCGCGAGTTCCTGGGCCTGCCCCAGGGAATCGACCCGATTCCGACACCGCGCGGCGGCACAGGCTCCGGCTTCATCATCGATGCCGACGGCCACATCATGACGAACAACCACGTCGTCGCCAACGCGTCCCGGGTGACGGTCCGGCTGCTCGACGGCCGCGTCTTCAATGCGCGCGTGATCGGGCGTGACAGCGCGACCGACGTCGCCGTGATCAAGATCGAGCCGGGCGGCGCACCGCTCCCGGTGGTCACACTCGGCACGTCCGAGGATGTGCGTGTAGGCGACTGGATCCTCGCGCTCGGCACGCCGTTCGGCACACTCGATTTCACCGTGACGGCCGGCATCGTGAGCGCGAAGGGGCGCACGCTGCAGACGAACGACCCTGCAGCACTGCAATCCTTCATCCAGACAGACGCCGCGATCAATCCCGGCAACTCGGGCGGCCCGCTCGTGGACCTTTACGGTCGCGTGGTCGGAATCAACAGCGCGATCTCGGGTGCAACGGGCACGTGGGTGGGGTACGGCTTTGCCGTGCCGATCGATCTTGCGAAGCGTGTTGCGGACGATCTCATGAAGTACGGCTACACCCGCCGTCCCCGTCTGGGCGCGAGCGTGCAGGCCGTGGATGCCGTCGACGCGGAGGTTTACGGCCTGCAGCAGATCCGCGGCGCGGAGATCGTGTTCATCCAGGACAACACGCCCGCTGCCGAGGCCGGCTTGCGTCCGGGCGACGTGGTGCTCGCGCTGAACGACCGCCCGCTGCAGGACAACACGGAGTTCATCGCGCGGCTCGCGCAGCAGCAGCCGGGCGACCGGGTGAAGCTCTCGGTCTGGCGTGACCGCAAGCCCATGGATGTCACAGTCCGTCTCGGCGAGTTCGAGCATGCTGCCCCGCCGGCACCCGTGCCGCCCGCGAAGGCATCCACGCCGGCCGAGCGTCTCGGGTTCACTGTCGAGGCGATCACGCCGGAAACCGCGCGGCAGGTCGGGTACACCGGCTCGACGGGTGTCATCGTCTCGACCCTCGAGCGCGGCGGCTCCGCATGGGGCTCGGGTCTGCAGCCGATCAACGGCTGTGCACCGGCCGGCGCGTGCGGCCATGTGCTGCTGAGCATCAACGGGCAGGTCGTGAGCTCGCCGGAAGACGTCGCGCGCATCGCGGCCACACTCGAGCCGGGTACCGCAGTCGGGCTGCGCGTGTTCAGCCGCACGAACGGCCTGCAGGCCATCAACTATCGATTCGGCCAATAGGAAGCATCATGAAGCGCATCATCATCGCAGTCGTTCTCGCAGCCGGTGTCACGGCATGCTCAAGCGCGTTCCGCGGCGTGTTCGAAGAGCCTACGGTCCGGCTGGACGGGATCCAGGTGAATGGCCTCGGCCTGACGGGCGGCTCTCTCATCGCACGGTTCGAGATCGAGAACCCGAACAGCTTCGGCCTGGAGACAGACCGTGTCGACTACACGGTGGAGATCCTCGACCGCACCCGTTCCGACAGCACATGGATGCCGCTCACGAAGGGTGTGATCGATGACAACATCAGGGTCGGCGGCAACGAACGGAAAACGCTGGAGCTGCCGATCGAGTTCAGCTTCCGCGACTTCGGCCCCGCGTTCCGCGCGATCCTGGACCGGGGCACGGTGACGTACCGGGTCACCGGAGAGGTGGCTGTTGAGGAACCGCTCCGCCGTACAGTGAAGTTCAGGAAGCAGGACGTCGCGTCGCTGGCGACGATCCGCTAACATCGACTGCGGGATCGAGGAACTCAGGAGCACGGCCATCGAGAAGACAGTCTCCACCGAACAGCCGCAGGAGCGGGTGATCCTGGTCGCAGCGCCGACCAAGGACGTTCCGCTGCGCGACGTCGAAGAACACCTGGCCGAGCTGGCCCGCCTGACCGACACCGCGGGCGGCAGTGTAGTCGGCACGGTGCAGCAGCGGCTCGACAAGCCGCACACCAAGCTGTTCATCGGGGAAGGGAAGGCGGCCGAGCTCAGGGAGAAGGTCGAGGAGCTCGGCGCCACGCTCGTCATCTTCGACGAAGACCTCACACCGTCACAGGGCCGCAACCTCGAGACTGCACTCGGCAAGCGCATCATGGACCGCGCCGAGCTGATTCTGGACATCTTCGCGACGCGCGCGCGCTCCTCGGAATCGCAGATGCAGGTGGAGCTCGCGCAGCTGCAGTACATGATGCCGCGTCTCCGTCGCATGTGGACGCATCTCTCGCGCACGCGCGGCGGCTCTGCCAGCATCGGTATCGGCGGCCGCGGCCCCGGTGAAACACAGATCGAGACAGACCGCCGTCTCATCAGTCATCGCATCCGCGACCTGCGTGAGAAGCTCGAGGTCGTTGCGCGCCGCCGCGACACGCAGCGGAAAGGGCGGACGGACGAGTTCCGCGCAGCACTCGTCGGTTACACGAACGCGGGCAAGTCCTCGCTCATGCGCGGCCTCACCGGTTCGGATGCGTTCGTGGAAGACCGTCTGTTCGCGACACTCGATCCGTCGACGCGCGCGGTCGAGCTCGAACCGGGGCTGCGCCTGCTGCTGACCGATACGGTCGGGTTCATCCGCAAGCTGCCGCATCATCTCGTCGCATCGTTCCGCGCGACACTCGAGGAGGCGACGAACGCGGACGTGCTGCTGCACGTCATCGACGCATCGCACCCGAGCTGGGAAGAGCATAAGCAGGTGGTGGACGAAGTGCTGGCCGACCTCGGTGCGGGCGACATCCCGGCGATCCTCGTCTTCAACAAGATCGACCGCCTGACACACGGCGAGGAGCAGGGCCTGCGTGAGCGGGCGACGGCGCTGTTCGATACGCCCGTCGTGTTCACGACATCGCTCGAGCCGTCCGGGTTCGAGGAGCTGCGCACATTGCTCGTGGAACAGGTGCGCGCGCGGCGCCCGGAAGTTCGCATCTCGATCCCGTTCGCGGACGGCGAAGCGCTCGCGTCCGTGTATCGCGAGGGCGAAGTGCTGTCGCGCGAGGAGGGCGGTGATGCGGTGGACCTGGTCGCACGCGTTCCGAGTGCAACACTGGGGAGGCTGCGCGCACGCAACGGGATCCGGGTCGCACCCGTGTGAGTGACCGTGTGGTGGTTGTGGGCGCGGGCCGCATGGGTCTCGCCATCGGCGGCGCGCTCCTCGATACCGGCACGCTCGACAGCCTGACGTATCTCGGCCGTGCAGCCGACCCGCCGGCCGGTCTGCGCGGCGAATACCGCACCCTGCCCGCAGTAATTCCAGCCGACACGACGATCCTCCTGCTCGCTGTCCCGGACAGTGCGCTGCCCGACGTTGCGAAAACGATCGCGGAAGACGGAGCCGCGCCCGACAGCTGCGTTGCGCTGCACCTGGCTGGAGCAGTGGGTGTCGCGGTGCTCGCGCCGCTCGACCAGGTCGGTTACGCCACGGGGTCCCTGCACCCGCTGCAGACGATGGCCGCGGGCGGCGACGGGGATCTTCTCCGGGATGGCGTCGCGTTCGCCATTGATGGCGATCCCGCCGCGGCTGCAGCCGCCCGCCGGATCGTGACCGCGCTGCGCGGCATTCCGCTGACCATCGAGCCCGCGCTCCGGCCCCTCTACCACGCGGCCGCCGTCATGGTATCCAACTACACGATAGCGCTGCTGCGCGTCGGTGCCCGGCTCCTGGCGGAGTCGGGAGTGTCCGAAAACGATGCAGTCGACGCACTGCTGCCGCTGCTGCGCGGGACCGTGCGGAATGTCGCGGAGCTGGGGCCGGCAGGGGCGATGACGGGACCGATCGCACGCGGCGACGCGGATACGGTCAGGCTGCATCTCGCGCATTTGTCCGGCCGGGACCGCATGCTATATTGCGGACTTGGTCTCGAGATGCTGGAGCTCGCCCGCGCGGCGGGCCTGGCGCCTGAGCGAGCCCGCAGGATCGAACTGCTTCTCACCAACGGCTGAATGCGCCTGCACATCAATGTCGACCACGTTGCAACCGTGCGGCAGGCCCGTCGAACCGACGAGCCGGATCCCGTGCGTGCAGCGGTACTGGCCGAACTGGGCGGTGCGGACGGCATCACCGTGCACCTGCGTGAAGACCGCCGCCACATTCAGGACCGGGACGTCCAGCTTCTTCTTGCGACGGTCCGAACCGGAATCAACCTGGAGCTGGCCGCGGCCAGTGATGTGCTCGACATAGCGGTTGCGGCGAAGCCGATGGCAGCCACGCTGGTGCCGGAGCGCCGCGAAGAGATCACCACGGAAGGCGGCCTCGCGCTGGCGACAGGTGCGCAGCGCGCGACACTGGCAAAGGCAGTCGGCAGGCTGCAGGACGCCGGTATCCGCACATCGCTTTTCATAGCGCCGGAAGAAGATGTCATAACCGCGGCGGCGGACATGGGCGTGGACGCCGTGGAGCTGCACACTGGCGAGTATGCGGAAGCGTGGAGGGGTGTTCACACCCGTGACGGCCGTGCTCACGTCGATGCACAGCTCGACCGTCTGCGCGCGGCCGCTGCACACGGCGCAGCGCGCGGTCTGGCGGTGCATGCCGGCCACGGGCTGACGTATGAGAACGTCGCACTGGTCGCCGCGATCCGCGAGATAGAAGAGCTCAATATCGGTCACAGCATCGTCAGCCGAGCGGTGCTCACCGGGATGGAGCAGGCCGTGAGAGACATGAAGGACATCATCACCGCAGCGCGCCGCACGAGCGCGTCGAGCCAGGAGCAGGCATGGCAACGCTGACCGAATTCTTCGATGCTGAAGCGAAGCGTTACATCGAGCGTCTGACGGAGCTGGTCGCCGCGCCGTCGCCGGACGCGGGCGAAGTGTATCGCAACGCGCGCGGCCTGCGCGGCAGTGCGCAGATGGCGCGCGAGGATCGCGTGTATCGCAGCGCGCTCGCGCTCGAGGCGGGTGCGCGCGCGCTGCTCCAGGGTGCACTCGCGTGGTCCTCGTCCGTAACGGATCGCGTGCGCGAGTCGGTGGCGGAGATCGATGCGCTGGTGAAGGGTACCGGCAACGAAGACCCGGAGCTGGACACACTCACCGCGAGGAGCGTCCAGGGCTGGGAGAACGTCGGCGTTGCGGTGCCGGACGCTGCAGGTGGTGGCGCCGCAAACACGTCCGCGCGGGATGCGGTGCAGGAGTTCCGCGCGTTCGCGGCCGCGGAAGTCGAGGGGATCACGGAAGCGCTGGACCTCGGGATACAGGCGCTGTCGGACAACTGCATGGACCGCGAGGCGCTCAAGTCGATCCTCCGCCGGCAGCGCGCACTGCTCGGTGCGGCGCGCCTGGACGAGATCCCCGTCGTCGCGGAGCTGCTGCGCGCGGTGGAAGACCTGTCGCGCGTGATCGCGAAGCTGGATGTCGGTGTGAAGCGCGAGTGGCTCGACATCTACCGCGTCGCGCGTGAAGGGCTGAAGGCTACGATCGACCCGCTCCGCTCGAACGAGGATCCTGAATCGAACCACTCGCTTGCACGACTGCGTCACATGCGCGCCGAGCTGATCGAGCGGTACGGCAGTGGTGAGGCGGTTTCGACGGCAGGCGGGCCGGAGCAGGGGCTCGTGCAGGCACAGCCGGTTGCGGACGACGAGGTGGTGGACATCGCGGAGCTCCAGTACAGCGGCAGTGCCGCGCTCGGACGCGCGGCAGAGCTGCGCGCGGAGCTCGAGCGCGCAACCGCTGGCAGTGCGGAAGCGAGGCCCATCATCGACGAGATCTTCGACCTGATCGAGCTGGCGAGGGGATGACGAAAGGCCGCCGCGGGCGGCTGCTCGACTGGAAGGCCGCCCTCGGCATCCTCATCAGCGCAGCAGCACTCTACTACGTATTCAAGGACCAGGACCTCGGCGCACTGCTGCATGAGGTCCGCAGTGCCAACCCCTTCTATCTTTTCTGGGCGACGTTCGCCGCCACATTCGTGTTCTGGATCCGGGCCTGGCGCTGGAAGGCGCTGCTCGACCCGGTGCGCGAAGGCACGTCCTTCAATTCCCGCTTTGCCGCCACCACGATCGGATTCATGGGGAACAACGTGTTCCCCGCGCGTGTCGGGGAGTTCATGCGCGTGATCGCGCTCGCGAAAGCCGAGAAGATCCCGATCGTCACGTCTGCGACGTCGATCGTGCTCGAGCGGATGTTCGATGCGTTCACCGTGATTGCACTGCTGTTCCTGTCGATGGTGCTGCCGGGACTGCCGGACACCGCGGTAGGTGCCGGATATGCCTGGAAAGCAGTGCTGCTGGGAGCGGCGATCACGGCGCTGCTGGTGGTGCTCTGCGTGCTGGTCATCTGGCCGCGCACCGCCGTGTATGTCGCCGAGCAGATGGTGCGGCCACTGCCCGCGCGCGCCCGCCGGCCCATCATCGATGCGCTCGAGGCCTTCCTGCTCGGCGCGTCGGCGCTCAGGAATCCGCGTGTCGTGATGCGCGCCGGCCTGTGGTCGATCGTGTTGTGGCTCGTGAACGCCGCCGGCTTCTGGATCGCCTTCCACGCTTTCGACCTCCCGCTCTCCTTCACGGCAGCACTGTTCTTCCAGGGCGCGCTCGTGGTTGGTGTCGCCGCGCCCAGTGCGCCGGGCTTCTTCGGCGTGTACGAGTTCTTTGCATCCCTGGTGCTGGTAGGCATGTGGGGCGCGGACCCGACGAAGACCAATGCGTTCGCCGCGTCCTATCACCTGGCCGGCTTCATCCCGGTCACCCTGATCGGGCTGTACTACGCCTGGCGCCTGCGCATCACTCTGGCTGACGCGGCCGAGAGTGAGGAAGAGGTGGAGGACGCGGTCGAGGAAGTCACCGGTCAGAAGCCATGATCTTCGACGCACCGGCCAAGATCAACCTGTCGCTGCGCGTCCTTGCGCGGGAGGCTGGCGGATTCCACCAGATCGAGTCGCTCTTCTGCGCGCTCGACCTGTGTGACGAAGTCGAAGTCGACCGGTTCCCGGACGCGATCATCGCCAATGTGCAGGCCGGCACGGACAACCACGACCGCGACACCAGCAACGTCTTCGCACTGTCCGCTGCGCCCCGCAGCAACCTGGCGCACCGCGCGGCGACCGCGTTCTTCGGCGCAGCCGGACTGGACGCCGGTGCGCGTATCACGCTGATAAAGCGCATTCCGATCGGCGCGGGCCTGGGCGGCGGTTCGAGCGATGCCGCGGCGGTGCTGGTCGCGCTCAACGAGCTGTACGGCCGGGTGCTCGACCCGACGGCCATGCTGGAAATCGGTGCGGGTCTCGGCAGTGATGTCCCATTCTTCCTGAGCGGCGCATCGCTCGCACTCGCGTGGGGGCGGGGCACCCGCATGATGCCGCTGCCCGCACTCCAGCCACGACCCGTCCTGCTCGTCGCACCTGCCGAGAGCGTCTCCACCGCCGAGGCGTATACTGCGCTGGCCGCGACCAGAACGCCGGCTTACGCGGCACCGCCCGCCGTCCTCGATCCGTCACGCTGCGCCCGCTGGTCCGACGTCGCACACGACGCTGTGAACGATTTCGAGCCGATCGTGTTCGAGAAGATCCCGGAGCTGGCCCGGATCCGGGCGGACCTGGAGCGCAACGGCGCAGCCCCCGCACGGCTGACCGGCACCGGTTCCGTGGTCTTCGGGGTATTCCATTCCGACGACGCAGCAGAGACGGCGGCCGCGTCCATCCGCGAAAATTTCCGCAATGTCCACACGATCCTCACGCGGACATCGGCGCGACCGTTCCCTTTTTGAGCGACCGCCCGCCGATTAGCTTGTGACTCGCAATTCCCCGGTCGTTCAAGGGCAGG
Organism: Longimicrobiales bacterium; assembly: GCA_036377735.1. Classification (GTDB taxonomy): domain Bacteria; phylum Gemmatimonadota; class Gemmatimonadetes; order Longimicrobiales; family RSA9; genus DASUXU01. The sequence continues at coordinate 23,171 of DASUXU010000157.1, read as the reverse complement.
ACTGAGGACTTTGAATCCTCCAATGGTGGTTCGAATCCACCCCGGGGAGTATGTTGGGCAGTAATTCCCTGAAGCGGAGATTTCATGCCGACGCCACGCCGAACGACGCCTCGCAGCCTGCCCGAACCCATGCGGCGCAAGCTCGAGGTCACCACTGCCATGGCCTGGGAGAACCTGGTGGAGACGCATGTGGCGGAGGCCACCGCGTTCATCAGACACCTGGACGACCTGGTCCCCGTCGAGGAGACGCTCACGCGCTACCTGCGTGAGATGGACCTCACGGAAACCATGGCAACGGCGGTACGGACCCGCGTCCTGCTCGGCATCGGCGAGCTGTCCGGCCACCACGAGGAGCCGGTCGATGAGGACGGCGAGGACGAGACGCTATGGAGCCGGCTCCGACCCTCGGCCGTGGTCCGTGAAGTGAAGGACCGTCAGAGGCGGGGTGAGGAGATCGACCGGATCACCATGCTGCTGCTGGCCCGCTCCGAAGAGGCGGTCATAGGTACACACGTCGAGAACGCGATTGGCTTCGCGGCGCTGCTGGACGGCAGCACCACTCTGGACCGGGCCGTCCAGCACTACATGGGATCCGTGAACCTGGCCGGCTGCCGCGGCCAGGTCGTCTTTCAGCGGACCATGGCCCGCCTCGCGGACGTCCATCTGACCCCCGGAAGCTGAGTCCGGGGGACCGCTCCAGCCCGCCACGGCGGGTTGCCCGCCCCGTTTCCTGCCGCTAAACTTGATGGCTGTCGCCCGGAAGAAAAACGCCCAGAGGTCGATGACCGATCATCCCACACAGGCACCCATGCTGATCCTCAGCGGAACCGCGAACCGGCCGCTTGCAGAGGAAATCAGCAGGCACATGGGGATGCCGCTCGGGGATGTGACGATCAAGCGGTTCGCCGATGGCGAGATTTTCGTACGGCTGAACCAGAACGCGCGCGGTCGTGATGTGTTCATCATCCAGCCGACGCCGCCGCCGGCGGAGTCGATCCTGGAGCTGCTGCTGCTGCTGGACGCGGTGAAGCGTGCGTCTTCGGCGCGGGTGTCAGTGGTGATCCCGTACTTCGGGTACGCGCGGCAGGACCGCAAGGATCAGCCGCGGGTCGCGATCGGTGCGAAGCTGGTGTCGAACCTGATCGAGGCGGCGGGCGCGGACAAGGTGATGGGTCTGGACTTCCACACGCACCAGATCCAGGGATTCTTCGATATCCCGGTGGACCACCTGTACGCGGCGCCCGTGCTGACGACGTACTTCAAGGAGCTGGGTCTGAACGACCCGGTGGTCGTTGCGCCGGACGTGGGCGCGGCGAAGATGGCGCGGGGTTTTGCCCGCCGGTTGAACGCGAGCTTCGCGATCATCGACAAGCGGCGCCCGGCGCACAATACGGCGGAAGTGATGCAGGTCATCGGTGAAGTGGATGGCCGTCCCTGCATCATTGTGGACGACATGATCGATACGGCCGGCACACTGGCCAGCGTCGTGGCCGCGCTGAAGGAGCGCGGTGCGACGGAGATATATGCGGCGGCGACGCACGCGCTCCTGTCGGGGCCTGCGGTCGAGCGGCTGCAGAACTCGGAGGTTCGTGAAGTCGTGGTCACGAACACGCTGCACATACCGGCCGAGAAGAGTTTCCCGAAGCTGCGCATTCTGTCGATTGCGGAGCTCCTGGCGCGAGCGATTCGATACACGCATTCGAACGAGTCCGTCAGTCAGCTGTTCGACTAGGAGAGAAAGACGAGAGATGGCAGACGCGAAGTTGGCCGCACAGACGCGGCAGGGCATGGGCAAGGGCGTTGCACGTAAGCTGCGCGCCGCAGGTCGGGTCCCGGCGATCATGTATGGCCGTGGCGAGGAGACCCGCAGCCTTTCGATCGATGCGCACGAGCTGCAGCTGCTGTTCGGCAAGGTGCACTGGGAGAACACGCTGATCGAGCTGGACATCGAGGGTGAGAGCGTGAAGACGCTCGTGCGCGAGGTGCAGTCGCACGCGTACAAGAGCGACATCATCCACGTCGACTTCTATCAGATCCATGCGGACGAGAAGCTGATCGTGGAGATCCCGATCCGGCTGATGGGCACGCCGGCGGGGATCAAGCTGGGCGGCATGCTGTCGCACGCGATCAACGACCTGGAGATCCGCTGCCTGCCGGACAAGATCCCGCATCACATCGAGGTCGACATCTCGCACCTCGGCATCAACGACGCGATCCACGTGCGCGATCTGCAGCTGCCGGAAGGTGTCGAGTCCCTGATGGATCCGGACCGCACCGTGTGCAGCGTGACACCGCCGGCGGTGAGCGCGGAGGGTGCGGGTGATGAGGCGGCCGGCGGCGAGCCGGAAGTAATCAAGAAGGCCAAGGCTGACGCCTAAGGTCATCTGCGGCCTCGGCAACCCCGGCGGGGAATACGAGGCCACGCGGCACAACGTAGGTTGGTGGGCCCTGGATCTTGCACAGAAGACCTGGGGCCTGCCTGCATTCAGGCGTGACGGCCAGGCTCGGACATCGACCGGCCGGGTCGGCGATCACAACGTCCGACTGGTCAAGCCGCTCACGTACATGAACCTCAGCGGCCGCGTGCTCGCGCCGCTCCTGCGCGATGCGTCGTTCGACATCTCGCGCGACCTGCTGGTCATCGTCGATGACACTGCGCTCGACGTCGGGCGACTGCGCTTTCGGACGCGCGGCAGCAGCGGTGGACACAACGGTCTGAAATCGATCGAGGCGGTGCTGCGGACGCAGGAGTACGCGCGGCTGCGGATCGGCGTCGGTGCACCCGAGGGTGGCACCGACCTCGCCGATTGGGTACTGTCACCGTTCGAAAAAGAAGATGCGAAGACAGTGCAGGCGCTGCTGCCCGATGTTCTGGCCGCCGCGCGTGCATGGCTGGACGAGGGCGGTGATGCCCTGGCCGGCCGGTTCAACAAGTAGTCTGACCCGAATCCGGAGGACCCGTGGATCCGATGTTCCTGGCGAATTGGTCGCCATTGTTTGGTGTGATCGGCCTGGCCGTGGCGTTCGTGCTCTATTCGTACCTGGCGAAGCAGAGCAGCGGCAATGATACCATGCGCGAGATCGCCGCTCGCATCCAGGAGGGCGCAATGGCCTTCCTGCGCCGCGAGTACATGGTGATCGGCGTATTCGTCGTCATCGTCGCGCTCGCGCTGCTGGTGACGATCGGCAAGCTGACTGCGGCCGCATTCGTGACGGGTGCACTGTGCTCGATCCTCGCCGGCTTCTTCGGCATGGTCGCCGCGACAAAGGCGAATGTCAGGACTGCCGCGGCAGCCATGGAGTCCGGTCCGGGCAAGGCACTGCGCCTGGCGTTCTACGGCGGCGCAGTCATGGGCCTGTCGGTCGCTGCACTGGGCATGCTCGGCATCGGCGCCTGGTACTACTTCTACGGCTCGACCGCCATCGGTCAGAGCGAGCTCATCAACTTCGGCGAGATCATCAGCGGGTATGCGATGGGCGCCAGCTCGATCGCGCTGTTCGCGCGCGTCGGCGGCGGCATCTACACCAAGGCCGCGGACGTCGGCGCCGACCTCGTGGGTAAGGTGGAAGCCGGAATTCCCGAGGATGACCCGCGCAACCCCGCTACCATCGCGGACAACGTAGGCGACAACGTCGGCGACGTCGCAGGCATGGGCGCCGACATCTTCGAGAGCTATGTCGGCTCGGTGATCGCCGCGATCGCGATCGCAGCTTCGAGCGCACTGTATGCGTCGAGCCGCGCCGAAGCCGTTGCGCTGCCGATCATCACGGTCGTCGTCGGCCTGCTGACATCGCTGTTCGGCATCGCACTCATGAAGGTGCTCGAGAAGACGTCGCCGGCAGCAGCACTGCGCAACGTCACGTTCATTGCCGCGGGCCTGTTCCTGGTGATCATGTACTTCGTCGTCAACATGATGGGGTTCCAGATCACGGACCCGGCGACCGGCCGGGTACTGCCGTCGAGCGGCCCGTTCTGGGCGCTGCTCGTCGGCTCCGTGATCGGCATCATGATCGGCCTGGTAACCGAGTACTACACGTCGGCGAAGCCGGTGCGTGACATCGCGAAGGCGTCCGAGACCGGTACCGGTACCAATATCATCAGCGGTCTCGCGGTCGGCATGGAGTCCACGGCCGCGCCGATCCTGCTGATCTGCGTCGGCATTTACGTCTCGTTCTATTTCGCGGGCCTGTACGGCATCGGCATTGCCGCGGTCGGCATGCTGGCGACGGTGGGCGTGACCATGTCGGTGGACGCGTATGGACCGATTGCGGACAACGCCGGCGGCATCGCGGAGATGAGCCACCTGGGCAAGGAAGTCCGCGCGATCACCGACCAGCTCGACTCGCTCGGCAACACGACGGCTGCGATCGGCAAGGGCTTCGCCATCGGCTCCGCTGCACTGACGGCGCTCGCGCTGTTCAGCGCGTATGCGTCGGCGGTCGGCCTGCGCGAGATGGGCATCAACATCATCGATCCCGCGGTCACGATCGGCCTCCTGATCGGCGGCGCGATCCCGATGGTGATCGGCGCGCTGACGATGAACGCCGTGGGCCGCGCTGCGGGCGGCATGGTGGACGAGGTGCGCCGCCAGTTCCGCGAGATCCCGGGTCTGATGGAAGGCACGGCCCGTCCGGACAGCGCGCGCTGCGTGGACATCTCGACGAAGGCTGCACTGCGCGAGATGATCCTGCCCGCACTGATCGCGGTGCTCGCGCCCGTCATCATGGGCTACATCAGCATCCCGGCACTCGGCGGCATGCTCGCCGGTGCAACCCTCTCCGGCGTGCTGCTCGCGCTGTTCATGGCGAACGCGGGCGGTGCGTGGGACAATGCGAAGAAGTACATCGAGAGCGGCGCGCACGGCGGCAAGGGCAGCTCCGCACACGCCGCGGCCGTGGTCGGCGATACGGTCGGCGACCCGTTCAAGGACACGTCGGGTCCGGCGATGAACATCCTCATCAAGCTGATGAGCATCGTGTCGCTCGTGCTGGCGCCGTGGTTCGTCCGCGTCCACGCGGACAGCACGGGTACGACGCAAGCGCTGTCGGCTGCGTGGAACGCGATCATGTCGATGTTCGCGTAGTCTGTAACGCTTTCTGATGTGTGCACGCGCGGAAGCCTGGCTCAGCCCGGCTTCCGCGTCGTGTTTCCGGGGCCACTGCAAAACGGAATTCCATCCATGAGCTCATCATTCCGGGACGCGCTCGCATTCGCGCAGGACATCATCCGGATCCCGGGCGCGCCGGGGCAGGAGGGCGATGTCGCAGCACGCGTTGCACAGGAGCTGGAGCGGCTGCGCTTCGACGAGGTGCACACGGACGAGGTCGGCAACGTGATCGGCATCGTGCGCGGTACGGGCAGCGCGCCGGCCGTGATGCTGAGCTCACACCTGGATGTGGTGGACATCGGTGCTGCGGCAACATGGGAGTATCCGCCGTTCGATGCCGTCATCGCGGACGGCCATCTGCACGGCCGCGGCGCCATGGACATCAAGGGCCCGCTCGCGATCCAGACCCATGCAGCCGCGCACTTCGTCGAGAACCGTATCGAATGCGACGTCATCATCGCGCATACCGTGCAGGAGGAGCGCGGCGGCTGGGGGATGGAGCACCTGATGAACGCGATCCAGGCCGGCAGCGCGGTAATCGGGCGCCCGGGCGCGGTCATCATCGGTGAGGCGACGAACGGCGACATCTGCGTCGGCCATCGCGGCCGCGCGGAGATCATCATCGATGTGGTCGGCATCGCCGGTCATGCGAGCGCACCCGAGCGCGCGCGCAACCCGCTCGACGTACTGCCGCTCGTGCTGCCAGCGCTTTCGTCCTTTGCTGCATCGCTCGATACGGTGGATCCGCTGCTCGGACGATCGACTGCAGTACCGACCGCGATCGAGACACTGCCGCGCAGCCGCAACGTGATCCCGGACACCGCGCGCGTCGTGGTCGACTGGCGCGTGCTGCCTCACATCACCGCGGACGCCGCCGTGGAAATGATCCGCTCGCATCTCGAGCGTGCTGTCGCACTGCCCGACGGCTACAGCCTCGCCGTGCACTACAGCATCGAGCCGCAGCAGACGTACACGGGGCGCACACGCGACCGGCGGATGTTCACGCCCGGATTCCTGCTGCCGCCGCCTCATCCGGTGATCGACGCTGCGGCCGGTGTGATCCGTCAGGCGATGGGGACTATGCCCGCGATCCGGCCCTGGACGTTTGCGACGGACGGCGGGCACAGCTGCGGCGTGCACGGCATCCCGACCATCGGCTTCGCGCCCGGCGAAGAACGCTATGCGCACACCAACCGTGAACGCCTCGAGCTCGGCCAGGCGGAGCGCGTCTTCGATGCGTATCCCGCACTGATCGAAGCGGTCGCCGCCGCGGTGCGCTGACGGTGCGCACTCGGCGCTGGCGGCGCGCCGTCAGGCGCTGACCCGCAAGCCCGATTTCTTGTATCTTCAGCGCCTGAACCCGTACCTGGAGCTGCACCTTGGCCAATCTCAGACTCGGAATCGTCGGCCTCCCCAATGTCGGGAAGTCGACACTCTTCAATGCACTGACCGGCGCGGGCGCGTCCGCTGAGAACTACCCGTTCTGCACGGTCGACCCGAACACCGGTGTCGTATCCGTCCCCGACAAGCGTGTCGACGCACTTGCAGAGGTCGTGAAGCCGCAGCGCGTCGTGCCCGCGGTCGTCACGTTCGTCGACATTGCAGGACTCGTGAAGGGCGCGTCCGAGGGTGAAGGTCTCGGCAACCAGTTCCTGACGAACATCCGGGAGGTGGACGCGATCGTGCACGTCGTCCGCTGCTTCCACGACCCCGACGTCACACACGTCATGGGCGACGTGGATCCGGTGCGCGACCGCGAAGTGATCAACCTCGAGCTGGTTCTGTCCGACCTGCAGATCATCGAGAAGCGGCTCCAGAAAGCCGAGCGCAACGCGCGCACCGGCGATGCCGACGCGAAGCTCGAGCTCGGCCTGCTCCAGCGCGTCAATGCGATGCTCGAGAGCGGCAAGCCCGCGCGCAATGTCGAGACGCTCAATGATGACGAGGAGAAGCTGTTCCGCACGTACAACCTCCTCACGTCCAAGCGCGAGATCTACGTCGCCAACGTAGCCGAGTCCGACCTCCCTTCAGCCGAGAACGAGTACGTCGCAAAGCTGCGCGCCGCGGTGCAGGCCGACGGCGAAGAAGCCGAAGTGGTGCCGCTGTCCGCCCGCATCGAAGCCGAGCTGCTCCACCTCGAGCCCGAAGAGCGCGACATGTTCCTCGAAGAGCTCGGCCTCCAGGAGCCCGGCCTCTACCGCCTCATCCGCGCCGGCTACCACCTCCTCGGCCTGATCAGCTACTTCACAGCCGGCGAGAAGGAAGTCCGCGCCTGGACCATCCGGCGCGGCTCCCGCGCACCCCAGGCCGCCGCCGAAATCCACACGGACTTCGAGAAAGGGTTCATTCGCGCGGAGGCTCTCGGCTGGGGCGACTTCGTTCGTGCCGGCTCACAAAAAGCTGCCAAGGAGCAGGGGCTGGTGCGCTCCGAGGGCAAAGAGTATGTCGTGGCTGACGGGGATATTCTGCTTTTTCGCTTCAATGTTTGAGAGCGCAGAGGTGAGAGAGCGCAGGGATAGGGATGGGGATAGGGATGGGGCTCAGGCCCTGGGCCCTGGGGCCAGGGCTTAGGGCTTAGGGCTTAGGGCTTAGGGCTTAGCGCTTAGCGCTTAGGGGGTTGGCTTTGGGTGGGGAGCCGGGGGGGCGGAATGGGGTGGGGGTTGGACGCCGACGCGGGGGGAGAGGATCAGGACGGTGAGCATTGCGCAGATTTCGCTCAGGAGAGACAGGGCCTTTTTTGCTTTCTTCTGATCGATAATCCGGAGCGCTGATGCGGCGGAAATCGCAGCGGCACATTCCGTTGCCGAGCGCCGCGCAATCCTGTAGAAGCGGACTTTGTCGCCGCGTGACGATTCGCCAGCGCCCTCGCTGATGTTGAGCGCGACGGACATTGCCGCCCTTCTCAGCTGGTCCCCTGTATCGGCCCACTTGCGCGGAAAGCCATCGGCAAGAGCCGAAGCCAGCTCGAGAAAGCTCGTCGCCTTCCGATACACGTGCAGCCGCTCATAGTCGAATACCATGCGTCGAATCTCGACCACAAACCGGGCGCAGCCATAGCGCTTCAGGCCAATATCGCCCCCCGAGTCCCAGCCCCCCTTTCCCCCGCCCGCAGGGCGACCCCCCAGCCCCTGGAGCCCCCGCCCGAAGGGCGCAGGGCGCCCCGCCCGCAGGGCGAACCCCCTGAGCCCCAACCCTTTCCCTATCCCTCTCCCTGCGCTATAATCCTTGGCTAACTCCTGACCGTGCAATAATGCAGGGTCCGCCTACGACCATGGGAGCCAATAAGCTCATGTACGAAGCCGTCTACATCTTCAACACAGCGATTGCGGAAGAGCAGGTCAACGAGAAGCTCGACCGCTTCCATGCGCTGATCAGCGGTGACAATGGTGGCGAGGTTACGGCCACGGATCACTGGGGTCGTCGCCAGCTGGCTTATCCGATCCGCAAGCAGTCCGCGGGCTACTACGTGGTGTCGCAGTTCAATGCGCCGGCGGCTGCGCTGCCGGAGTTCGAGCGTCTGCTGAAGCTCGACGAGGACCTGCTGCGCTATATGATCGTGCTGAACAATGGCGAGCCGACGTCGCCGATGTCGATTCAGACGCGTGCGGACCGCAAGCGCGATGATGACGACGAGGACGATGACGGCATGCCTTCCATCGGAGAGGACGAATAACAATGGCGCGTCCAGCAAAGGCCTGCCCGCTGTGTGAGGGTGGCATTCGCGTGTTGAACTACAAGGATGAGCGTACGATCACCCGCCTGATGACGGAGCAGGGGAAGATCCTGCCCCGGCGTATGACGGGGATGTGTGCGCGTCACCAGCGCCAGACCACGACGGCGATCAAGCGCGCGCGGTATCTCGCGCTGGTTCCCTACGTGAAGGGGTACGCTGACTGACGTGAGTGAACGGCGCGGTGCGCGCGAGTGGGTGGCGCTGGTCGGCCTGGTGCTGATCGCCGCCACGTTCTCGGTGCTGTCACCGGGTGTCCTTCTCGCCGTACCGTTCGCCCTCATAGCACTCGCGTTCCCGCCGCGCCGGCCGCTGACGGTAGTCATGGCGGTCGGGCTGCTCGCACTGATCCTGAGTGCGCACGGCGGGGATGGTCTGTGGTATTTCGAGCGGGGCTGGGCCCTGCTGCTCGGCGCGTGGTTCGTCGCATTCGTGATGCTGCTCCCGCGCGCCGGTTTCGTGAACCGCGCGGTGGCTGCGGTGGCGGCATCGGCTGCTACGGCGGCCGCGTTCCTGGCGCTGCGGCGTGACGGCTTCGCGCAGCTCGATCATGCGGTGACGGAGCGGCTGCGCACGGTTGCAGGCGATGCAGCGCTCGCGATGTCGAACGTGCTGCGGAACAGTGCGGGCAGTTCGGACATGCCGTCGAATATGATGAAGGCGGCGGAAATGCAGGCGCACCTGTTCCCGGCGATGATCGGCCTGGCGTCGCTTGCGTCGCTGGGTGCAGGCTGGTGGGTGTTCCGCCGTGTGACGGTGTCGGACGAGCAGCCGCTGCGGCCGCTGCGTGAGTTCCGTTTTTCCGACCACCTGGTGTGGGTGCTGCTGATTGGTGCAGCCCTTCTGCTGCTGCCGGTGGACGAGCTGGCGAGGCGGGCGGGGTCGAACCTGGTGACGTTCATGGCCGCGCTCTATGCACTGCGTGGGATTGCAGTGCTGGTGGTGATCGGCGGCTCGCCGGGTCCGCTCGGCGTCGTGATCGGTGCTGTGCTCTGTGTAGTCCTTTATCCGTTGGTTGTGACGGCGACGATCCTCGTCGGCCTGACCGACACGTGGCTCGATATCCGGTCGAAGCGGCCAATTCTGCCGACGCCCGGCTCATGAGGAGTGAGGAATGAAGAACGTAAAGGTTATTCTGCGTCAGAACGTCGAGCACCTCGGCGATACGGGCGATGTCGTTACGGTGAAGCCGGGCTACGCGCGCAACTACCTGCTGCCGCGCGGCTTCGCGTTTGCCGCATCGGCCGCGAACCTGAAGAAGCTGGAGGACGAGCGTGCGCGTGGCGAGGCGAAGGCGAAGCGCGAGCACCTGGAGTCGCGCCGGCGCGCGTCGCAGCTCGAGGGTGTGTCACTGACGTTCCACGCGAAGGCGGGCGAAGAGTCGAAGCTGTTCGGCTCGATCACGTCGGCCGACATCGCGGACCGTCTGAAGGAGCAGGGCCTCGACTTCGAGGTTGAGCGCCGCCAGATCGATCTGGACGAGCCGATCAAGGCGCTCGGCGTGTATTCGGTGCCGGTCCGCCTGAGTGCGGATGTGAAGCCCGAGATCAAGGTCTGGGTCATCAAGCAGGACTGATGCTGATGCGCGCGCGCCGGTCAGTGTTACCGTTGCGCGCGCGCGTGCACCATCATTTCCGTACCCGCGGCATCGCGGCGGCACTCCTGGTGCTGCTCGCGGTGCCGTTCGTCTTTGCGCCCCGCCCGTCTGCTGCCGCCGACATCGAAGCGCCCGCCGCCGGCGTGCACGCGCTCGAGTTGCGGCAGGAGAACACGACGGCCACACCGTTCCGGCCGGACGTCACGGCCGCATCGCTGTTCTCGCGGATCCAGCACCCGCTACGCCGCGCCTGGGACAGCCGGCTCGATGCGGGCTTCGAGCTGATCCTGCCCGCGCATGCTGCGTGGCATGAGCGTCTGTCAGTTTCGACAGCCCGATACCTGCTGCATTCATCCGACCTGCTTCGTCGCAAGACGGGCAGTGTATCGTCGCATACGACGAGCCTGCCGCCGCCAGCAATCGTCTGACACCAACCGACTGAAAAAAAGCCACACGTCGTTGTGCGTGCGTCTCCTGATGCGCGCGCGAGTGAATGTTCGCGGGCGCGCATGCGTGTCGCGATCGCACCTGCATGCGTCCCGCACGGATAACGCGGGAGTATACGATGCTGCTGGCATCCCTACAGAACGGCGCAGGGTCCACGGAGTCCCTGGTCGGGTTCATCGGGTTCGTTGTCATCGCGGGCGGCATCGCCATCGCGCTGATGGTCGCTGCATTCCGGCCCGGGTCTGACACCGACACGGACGCAGAACCCGCAGAGTAACGATCCACCCGCGGGCTGGCGGCATGTCCGCCAGCCCGCACCGGAGACCGTTCGATGGAATCGCACGCATTCCTTACCAATCTTGCTCTCGTCTTCTGCGTTGCTGGCGTAACGACGCTGGTGTTCCAGCGGCTGCGTCAGCCGGTGGTCTTCGGTTATCTGCTGGCGGGCCTGATCATCGGGCCGCACACGTCGATCCCGCTGGTAGCGGACGAGCACCTGATCGAGACGTTCGCCGAGCTGGGCGTGATCCTGCTGATGTTCTCGCTGGGCCTCGAGCTGAGCCTGCGCAAGCTGATGCGCGTCGGTCCCACGGCGGGGATGATCGCGGTGGGGCAGTGCAGCGCGATGGTGTGGATCGGCTACGTGATCGGCCGCGCGTTCGGCTGGACGGGGGTCGAGAGCATCTACCTCGGCGCCATCATCGCCATCTCCAGTACGACGATCATCCTGAAGGCCTTCGCCGAGCAGGGTGTGAAGCAGCGGTTCACGCGACTGGTGTTCGGCGTGCTCATCTTCGAGGACCTGATCGCGATTTTCCTGCTCACGATCCTGACGACGATCTCGAGCGGTGCAGCGCTCACCCCGGGCGCCATGCTCGCCACCGCCGTCCGTCTCGCCGCCTTCCTCGCCGCACTGATCGGCGTCGGCCTGCTGGTAGTGCCGCGGCTGATCCGCCTGGTCATCCGGATGGACCGGCCGGAGCCCACACTGGTCGCGACGGTCGCGCTGTGCTTCGCGTGCGCACTGGTCGCGCTCGAGTTCGGCTACTCGGTCGCACTCGGCGCGTTCATCGGTGGGTCACTCATCGCGGAGTCGGGTCACGGCAGAGACATCGAGCATTTGCTGCAGCCCGTGCGCGACATGTTCGGCGCGATGTTCTTTGTCGCAGTCGGAATGCTTATCGATCCCGGCCTGATCGCGGCCAACATCGGTGCCGTCCTCGTGGTGACGGCCGCGGTGATCACCGGGAAGATCACGTCGGTCTCGATCATGGCGGTACTGACGGGCCAGGATGTGAAGACGTCGGTGCAGTCCGGGATGAGCCTGGCGCAGATCGGCGAGTTCTCGTTCATCATCGCGGGCCTCGGCCTGTCGCTCGGTGCGACGCGCAGCTTCCTGTATCCAGTGGCCGTCGCGGTCTCCGCCATCACGACGCTGAGCACGCCGTGGCTCATCCGCTGGTCAGGGCCGGTGGCGGGAATGGTGGACCGTCGTCTGCCGCATCGCGTGCAGACGTTCGTCACGCTCTATGGCACGTGGTTCGAGCGCATGCGCCGTCCTGCCGCGGGGACGGAGCCGCACCGTTCGCTGCGCCGTCCGTTCATGCTGCTGCTGGTCGACGCGGCGCTGCTCGTCGCGCTCGCCATCACCACCGCCACGCAGCACGAACACTGGGCCGCGCGTGTGGCGGCAGAGCTGCGGATCATGCCGGGCATCGCGTACGCGGTGGTGCTCACGGTCGCGGTCTTCGCGGGCGGCTTCCTGTGCGCTGCGATCCTGCGGGTGGCGGCGCGCACGAGCGCCGAGCTCGGACGGCGCGCGTTCCCGCCGCCGGGCGTCGGCGTGGACTTCGCGGCGGCGCCACGCCGCGCGCTGACCGTTACGCTGCGGATCATGATCATCGTGTCGCTCGGGCTGCCCGCCGTCGCCATCACACAGCCGTTCATCCCGCTGTTCCGCGGCTCGATCGTGCTGGTGCTGGTGCTCGCGGTACTGGCGATTGCGTTCTGGCGCAGTGTCACGAACCTGCGCGGCCATGCGCGCGCGGGCGCCGAGATCATCCTGATGGCGCTGTCGAGCCAGATGTCGGACGAGACAGAAGATGAAGAGGGCGAAGGCCGCCTCGAGCGGATCCGCGACGCACTGCCTGGCCTCGGCGAGCCCGTGGCGGTCGCACTGCGCGATGGGTCGGCCGCAGTCGGTGCGACGCTCGCGGAGATCAACCTGCGCGGCAGGACGGGAGCCACGGTTCTCGCAATCGGCCGCACCGCCGGTGATGTGCTGCTGCCTGCGGGGCGGGAACGGCTCGCGGCCGGCGATACGCTGTACGTGGCGGGAACGCCCCGCGCGGTCGGTGAAGCAAAGGAAGTGCTGTGCGCGCGGGCGCCCGGGCCCGTAGATTCCGCAGATGGACGCAGCCCATGAATTCCTCCGCAATCTGGCACTCGTCTTCTGCGTGGCCGGTGTCACGACGCTGATCTTCCAGCGTCTGCGCCAGCCGGTCATCTTCGGGTACCTGTTCGCGGGCTTCATCATCGGACCGAACACGCCGATCCCGCTGGTCGCGGACGAGGGGATCGTGCGGACGTTCGCCGAGCTGGGCGTCATCCTGCTGATGTTCTCGCTCGGTCTCGAGTTCAGCCTGCGCAAGCTGATCAAGGTGGGACCGGCCGCGGGCGCGATCGCGGTCGGTGAGACGAGCGCGATGATGTGGCTCGGTTACCTGATCGGCCGTGCGCTCGGCTGGTCCACCATCGAGAGCGTCTACACGGGCGCGATCATCGCCATTGCCAGTACCACCATCATCCTTAAGGCGTTCAGCGAGCAGGGGCTGCGCGAGCGGTTCACCCGCCTCGTCTTCGGCGTCCTGATCGTGGAGGACCTGATCGCGATCTTCGTCCTGGCAATCCTGACGACGATCTCATCGGGCGAAGTGCTCACGCCGGTGTCCGTCCTTGCCACGGCGCGCACGCTCGTCATGTTCCTCGCCGGACTCATCGGCATCGGGCTCCTGGTCGTCCCGCGGCTGATCCGGCTGATCATGAAGCTCGAGAGTCCGGAGACGACGCTCGTCGCTACGATCGGCCTCTGCTTCGGCTGCGCGCTGCTGGCCCTGACGTTCGGCTATTCCGTCGCGCTCGGCGCCTTCATCGGCGGGTCCCTCGTCGCCGAGTCGGGGCACGGCCGTGCGATCGAGCATCTCATCCGTCCGGTCCGCGACATTTTCGGTGCGATGTTCTTCGTCGCGGTCGGCATGCTGATCGATCCGGCACTGATCATGGACCACATCGGTGCGGTCGCGGTGCTGACGATCGCGGTGATCGTCGGCAAGGTCACGTTCGTGACGCTTATGTCGGTGCTGACGGGGCAGGACGTGCGGACGTCGGTGCGTACGGGGATGAGCATGGCGCAGATCGGCGAGTTCTCATTCATCATCGCGAGCCTCGGCCTGGCGCTCGGTGCGACGGGACAGTTCCTGTATCCGGTGGCAGTGGCCGTGTCGGCAATCACCGCGCTGACCACGCCGTGGCTCATCACCGCGTCCGATCCGGTCGCGGCGCTGATCGACCGCAAGCTGCCCCGCCGGCTGCAGATGTTCGTGGGCCTGTACGGCACGTGGTTCGAGCGGATGCAGCACGGCCAGCCGACGCCGGGCACGCACCGTCGCACGATCCGGAAGCCGGCGCTGCTCCTGCTGCTGGATGCGGCACTGCTGCTCGGTCTGATCATCACGACTGCGCTGGAGCTGCCCCGTCTCACGGCACTGGTAGCAGGCAGCACGGGTCTAGATCCGCGCGTCGCGGCGCGCGTGGTCATCGGCATCGCGGTCTTTGCGTGCGCGTTCCTGTGCGTCGGCATCTGGCGCGTCAACCTGCGCGTGAGCAGTGAGCTCGCGTGGCGCGCGTTCGCGCCACCGGGCAGGGGCGTGGACTACGCGGCGGCGCCCCGTCGCGCGCTCCAGGTCACGCTGCAGATCGTCGTCCTGGTGCTCATCGGCCTGCCCCTCGTCGCATTGACGCAGCCGTTCCTGCCGCTGTTCCGCGGGTCGGCCCTGCTCGTGGCACTGCTCGGGATTCTGGGCATTGCGTTCTGGCGGAGTGTCTCGAATCTCCATGGACACGCCCGGGCCGGCGCCGAGATTATCCTGATGGCGCTGTCGAAGCAGATGAAGGATGACGACTCGGACCAGGACCGGGAGCCGGAGCTGGAGCGGATCCGTCAGGCGCTGCCCGGCCTGGGCGAGCCGGTTGCCATACGGATCGTCCCCGAGGCGCCCTGCGTCCGGCGCACCCTGGCGGAGCTGAACCTGCGCGGCCGTACGGGCGCGACCGTGCTGGCGATCAGCCGGAACGGCGAGGATGTTCTGCTGCCGAATGGGCATGAGGCCCTGCTCGCGGGGGACACGCTGTTCGTCGGCGGCACGCAGCGGGCGGTATCGGCAGCCCGCGCACTGCTGGTGAAGGGCGGCACGGTCTGAACCAACGCGCGGCTCCGGGTTACAAACCTGACCCCCCGGACGTTGTACTCCGGAGCCATCCGGCACTGGAAATGCCCAGATCCCAGGTCGGCAACCTCCTTATGGACCTGCATACCCGCGAATGAACGAGACTGAGAACACGACAGAGACGGTGACAGGGAAGGTGAAGCTTCCAGTCGAGCTGGAGCGCGCGACGGAGCTGGCGACCGACCGCAAGGCGAACGACATGGTAGTGCTGGACCTCCGCGGCATCTCGAATGCCACGGACTACTTCTTCATCGCGAATGGCACGTCCGACATGCACGTGAAGTCGATTGCCGAAAGCATTGTGGAAGAGCTGAAGAAGGACGGCGTGCGGCCCAGCCACATCGAGGGTCTGCGCGGCGGCCGCTGGGTCCTGATCGACTATATCGACTTCGTCGTACACGTATTCCATCCTGCAGCACGAGAGTTCTATCAGCTGGAGCGTCTCTGGGGAGATGCACCGGCCTACCCCATCGAGGCGTAGCTTTTTATGGCAGGACCGCTCCGGCACGGGCTCCTTGCGGCGCTCGCGCTCGCTCTGCTGACCCCCGCGGCCACGCAGGCGCAGTACTTCGGCCGCAACAAGGTTCAGTACCAGGCATTCGACTTCCAGATCATCAAGACCGAGCATTTCGACGTCTACTACTATGACGCCGAGCGCGCGGCCGCGATGGATGCTGCGAGGATGATCGAGCGGTCGTACGGCCGCCTGTCGCGCGTACTGCAGCACGAGTTCCAGGAGCGGAAGCCGCTCATCCTGTACGCGTCACACACGGAGTTCCAGCAGACCAACGCGCTCGCCGGTGAGGTGGACGAGAGCACGGGTGGTGTGACGGAGTCGATGAAGAGCCGGATGATCCTGCCGTTCACGGGATCGCTCGCGGACTTCGACCACGTCATGACGCACGAGCTCGTGCACGGCTTCCAGTACGACGTCATGTTCCGCCGGGGTGTAACGCCGGAAGTGAATCCGTTCATGGTCCGCCTGCCGCTGTGGTTCATGGAAGGCATGGCGGAGTATCTGTCGATCGGGATGATCGACGCGCATACCGAGAGCTGGCTGCGCGACGCGGTGCTGAACGGCTATCTGCGCGACATCGGCGAGATGACGCAGCGCGACGACTACCTGTCGTATCGCTTCGGCCAGTCGCTGTGGGCGTACATCGGCTCGAAGTGGGGCGATGAGGCGGTGGGTCTGCTGCTGGAGAAGGCGCCGCGCATCGGCCTGGTCCGCGCGTTCTCCTCCACACTCGGCCTGTCGCTCGACGAGCTGAGCTCGGAGTGGGAAGCAGAAGTCCGCAAGACATACCTGGCGCAGCTCACGGAGAACGTGCGGCCCGAGTCGTTCGCGCAGAAGCTGACGAAGCGCGAGAAGATGTACGACCCGTGGTATCTGTCGCCCGCGATCTCGCCGGACGGCAGCAACATGGTCTACCTGTCGCAGCGCGAGGGCTTCTCGATCGACATGTGGCTCGCGGACGCGCGCACCGGCAAGGTCAAGGACCGCCTGATCTCGTCGTCGCGCAGCGCGGACTTCGAGTCGCTGCGCTACATGTCGTCGTCCGCCGCATTCTCGCAGGACGGGACGAAGCTCGCGTTCGTCGCGAAGACGGACGGCCAGGACGCGCTCTACATCTACGACGTCCGCCGTCGCAAGGTCATCAACAAGCTGAAGTTCGACCTGAACGGCCTGCAGTCCCCGACGTGGTCGCCGGACGGCACGCAGATCGCCTTTTCCGGCAATGCCGGCGGCTTCAGCGACCTGTTCATTGCGGGGCTGGACGGGTCGCTGCGGCGTCTGACGAATGACAAGGAAGCGGACCTGCTGCCGGCGTGGTCGCCGGACGGCAGGACGATCGCGATCACGACGGACCGCGGTCCGGGCATGGACCTGGGCTCGCTCAGCTACGGCAACCTGCGGATCGGCCTGTTCGACCTCGCGACCGGCCGCATCGACCTGCTGCCGCACCAGGATGCCGGCAAGAACGTCAACGCAGTGTGGTCACCGGATGCGACCAAGCTCATCTGGGTGAACGACCGCACGGGCGTGAACAACCTGTATCTGTACGATCGCGCAACGACCGAGCTGTCCCAGATCACGGATCTGATCAGTGGCGCGATCGCAGTTGGCCCGCTGAGCCCGGTGCTGTCCTGGGCATCACAGAGCGGGCGCCTGCTGTTCGGCCATTTCGAGAACGCGGGCTACAGCATCTACGGCGTGGACGATCCGCTGAAGCTGCCGCGCTCTCCAGTGATCGACGTGCCCGTGATAGCATCGACGGCTGGAACCACAGCGGGCGCTGCGTCATCGGGTATGACGGCGGTGGTGCAGGACTCGCTGCGTCCAGGTGTGTCGCTCTACCGCACGGGCAGCGAGATCCGGCCGAGCGCCGCACTGCCGACCGGTACGGAGATCGCCGCACCGGTGTCGGTTGCGGCCATGCTGGACAGTGCATCGGTCATGCTGCCGGACACGACGGACTTCTCGCTGGGCGACTACAAGGCGAAGCTGTCGGCGGACGTGATCGGCCGGCCGCAGATCGGCGCGCAGGTGGGCGGTACATACGGCAGCGGCGTACAGGGCGGTACGTTCATCACGCTGTCCGACATGCTCGGCAATCACAACATGGTGATCGCGGGCAACCTCAGCGGCGCGCTGTCAGACGCGGCCGTGTTCGCGGGCTACTCGTATCTGAAGACGCGCACGAATTACGGCTTCTCGATCGCACAGCAGCCGTACTACCGCTATGGCGGTTCGGGCTTCTTCCCGCTGCAGGTCAACGGCGAGCTCCGTGATGTGAACGCGAGCATCTACCTGCGCGACGTGTTCCGCTCGGCGTCATTCGGCGCGAGCTACCCGTTCAGCACGTTCAGCCGCATCGAGGCAGGCATCAACGGCGTAGACTACCGTTCCGAGCAGATCATCACGGGCTACGACCTGCTGACACTCGAGACGATCAACAAGACGATCGATCTCGGCAGTCTGACGTTTGCGGAGCCGCAGGCGGCGCTCGTATTCGACAACACGCAGTTCGGCTGGACCGGCCCCGTCATCGGGCGGCGCTACCGTCTGCAGCTGTCGCACACACTGGGCGACCTCAGCTTCTACCAGGGGCTGATCGATTTCCGCAACTACATGAACTACAAGCAGAACCTGGTCTTCGCGACGCGCGTGGTCGGCATCAAGCGCGGCGGCCGCGATGGCGACAGGTTCGGCAACTACTGGGGGAACTCGTACTACATCCGCGGCTATGACGACGGCTCGTTCGACCGCAACAGTGCGGAGTGCCTCGACAGCCAGTTCTACGGCCAGGACCAGTCGCAGTCGCTGTGTCCGGTGCGCGATCAGCTCGTTGGCTCGAACGTGGCGCTGTTCAATGCGGAGCTGCGGTATCCGATCGTCAACGAGCTGCAGGTCGGGTTCCTGGGCAATTTCCCGCCGATCGATGCGATTGCATTCGTGGATGGCGGTGTTGCATGGGACAACAAGGTGTGCAATACGCCGAGTGCGACGACCATCACGGGCTGCGCGGACTCGGGTGTCGGCCGGATGAGGGTGGTGTGGGACCGCAAGCCCGGCGAAGACCCATACCTGGTGCGTGAGCCGCTGTTCAGCTACGGTCTCGGCCTCCGGATCAACGTCTTCTACACGATCCTCCGGCTCGACTGGGCATATGCGGTGAATCGCCCTGACAAGAGGGGCGTTTTCTCGATCGGGTTCGGTCCCAGCTTCTAGCCCTTCCGCGGGGCCCCGCTCGGGTTGAGCGGGGTCCCGTATCCCCGTAGATTACCCCGTTCCTTCGCCGCAGCGCGGCAGTCACCCGAATCGAAGCAGCAGCCATTGCCTCAACGGCCCGACCCGACGCCGTTCGCCCCTGAAATCGGCGCGCAGTCGCCAGTCCTGGAAGCACTCGTCCGCGGGCCGTCGGCCGCCCTGTCGGCCGTGCTCCTGGTCGCCGGCGAGCGCGCACGGTCGACCGGCTTCGCACCGGCTGCCGCGATGGCGATTGCGGACGCGTGGAGCGCTGCGAGCCGGACACCCGTCCTGGTCGACCTCGGCTTCGAGGCGCCCTCCCTCCACACCCATGTGGGCGGCGACAACGACGAGGGCATTGCGGACGCGTTCGCGTTCGGCACCTCCATCAATCGCCTCGCCCGGCCGGCTGCGGGGCGATCCTTCTCCCTCCTGCCTTCCGGCCTGGCACTCGATCCCGCGGAGATCCGCGCGTCGACCGACTGGCGCAGGCTGATCGCGCAGGAGGGCGCTGCGGGCCACACACTGCTGCTCTACGTCCCCGCCGGCGCGCCGGGCGTGGACGCGCTGGCGCAGAAGGTGGGGGCGGTCATCGTCCTGGCCGAGCCGGAAGAGGTTGAGGCCACGGCGGCCTCGCTCGAGCGGCAGTTCGCGATCGTCGCGGTGTTCCACCCGGCATCGACAGGCAGGGGTCCGGATGATGCTGCGGCTGCGGCCGTCGCGCCGGGACACCGTCGCCCACCGCTGATCGTGGATGATGCGACCGAGGCAGACCGCGCGGAGGCCGGCCTGTCCGGGATCCACGCACCGCCGGACGTGCCGGCCGCGCCGCCCACGGTACTGGATACGGCCGCGGAATCGATCGGCACGAGCGCG
This sequence comes from Longimicrobiales bacterium, assembly GCA_036377735.1. Classification (GTDB taxonomy): domain Bacteria; phylum Gemmatimonadota; class Gemmatimonadetes; order Longimicrobiales; family RSA9; genus DASUXU01. The sequence goes on along the minus strand of DASUXU010000157.1, from coordinate 3,157 downwards.
GGCCTGTCGGACGCGGAGGCAATCGCGGACGCGGCGGATTCTGCAGAACCCAGCGGCATCGACGCGGCGGAGAGCTTCGACCGCGTGCGGGTGCCGCGCGAAGGTGCGGGGCGCGAGGCGCTGATTGCGGACCTGCGGGCGAGGCAGCGCGCGGCACTGCTGGCGCCCGGGTCGGACGCGGATGCCACGCCGGCGGGAACCGTCGGCCGTAAGACAGGCAACGCGGATGAGGCGATGGTGGGTGCAGTGCCGGCGCGCGACCGGCAGGCGCCCGCGCCGACGGGCACACTGCCCGGCGAGCCGCCCAACCTGAAGCGGCCGCAGCCACGCCGTCGCCGCCACCCGCTGCTCTGGACACTGTTCGTCGTGCTCGGTGTCTGTCTCGCGGCTGGCGCACTCTACTACTACGGACCGTCGTCGATACGGAACTGGCGCACACCGCCCGCGCCCGTGACGGTGCAGCAGCCGACGACCGCGATACCGCCTGTCGACTCGCTCACCATGGTGCCGCTGCCATTCGTTATCGCAGTCGGCGCGCACGAGCAGCTGCCGGATGCGGAGCAGCGCGTGGAGAGCCTGAATGCGACGGCGGGCGCGCGCTTCTTCATCGCACCGCTGGTGCGCGAGGACCAGCTGTTCTATCACGTCTTCGCCGGGCCGCTGCGGGATTCCACGGCGGCGGCTGCAGTACTGGACACGCTGCTGGCCCGGGGCGTGAAGACGGGGACGACGCCGGGGGACCTGCGGCAGATGCCGCTCTCCTTCCTGATCGGCGATCATGCACGTGAGCAGGACGCGCGCGAGCAGGTGGAGTCGCTGCGCGATACTGGAATTCCGACATTCGTGGTAACCGGCTGGTTGAACGGTGCAGAGCGCTGGCGCGTGTATGCCGGCGCCTACTCCGGTCCGGCCGAATCCGACGTCATGCGCCAGCTCCTGCGCGGGGCGGGCATCAAGGACAGCCTGGTAACGAGAACGGGTCGCTCGAATCAATGAAGCTAAGAAGCCTGACACTGCAGGGATTCAAGTCGTTTGCCGACAAGACGGAGCTCAAGTTCCACGACGGCATAACGGCGATCGTCGGGCCGAACGGCTGCGGCAAGTCGAACATCAGTGACGCCATCCGCTGGGTACTCGGTGAGCAGCGCGCGTCCGCCATCCGCGGCTCCAAGATGGAAGAGGCGATCTTCCAGGGGACCACGCAGCGGCGCGCACTCGCGCGCGCAGAGGTCGCGCTCGAGTTCGACAACTCGGAGCAGCTGCTTGCGATTCCGCAGCGCGATGTCGAGATCCGGCGGGTCGTATTCCGCGAGGGCGGCAGCGACTACCAGCTGAACCGCCAGTCCACCCGCCTGCGCGACATCATGGACCTGTGCCGCGATACGGGCCTCGGTGCGAACAGCTACACGGTCATCGAGCAGGGCATGGTGGACCGCATCCTGTCCGACCGTCCCGATGACCGCCGTCACATGTTCGAGGAGGCCGCGGGTATCGGCCGCTACAAGGACCGCCGCAAGGCTGCGCAGCGCAGGCTCGAAGCCGGCGAGGCGGACCTCGCCCGGCTCGAGGACCTCGTCGCAGAGGTGACGACCAAGGTCCGCTCGCTCGCGCGGCAGCGCAGCAAGGCGGAGAAGTACCAGGAGCTGCGCAAGCGCCGCCTCGATCTCGATGTCTCCGTTGTCACAGCGGAGCTGGCCCGCGTGCGCGACACGCTGGAGCGTACGGCAGCGAACCTCGAGGAGATGACGCGCGACGAGCCGGCCGCGCGCGCTGCGCTCGAGACGGCGGAGACGGAGCTGGAGAAGCTGCGGCTGACGTCGACCGAGACGGCGCGGGAGCGCACGGGCATCGCGACGGCGCACGAAGAGCTGAACCGCCAGATCGCGGACCGCGAGCGTGAGCTTGCGGTGAACGAGGAGCGGCGGACGCACGCAGAGCAGAGGCTCGTGCAGATCGCGAACGAGCGCAGCGAGCTGAGCGCGCGCATCGCATCACTGGAAGCCGAGCTGTCGTCGCTTGAGACGGAGCGGACCGGCCAGGCGGGCGTGGTCGAGTCGCTGACGGAGCGGGTGGCGGAGGTGCAGGAGCGGCAGACCGTGCTGCGCCAGGAGGTCATGGACGTCCGGCGGGTGGACGAGGAGGCGCGCGCGCGGGAGAACGAACTCACCCGCATGCTGGCGCGCTTCGAGGCGGACGCGGCCGCGTCCGATGCGCGCGCGAGCGACGCCATGCAGCGTCTCGAGCAGCTCGCAATGGAGGAGGACGAGCTCGGCGTCGAGATCATGCAGCTCGCGGAGCAGGGTGACCTGTTCGCCGAGAACGCGCGCGCACTGGAAGACCGTCTGGAGTCGCTGAAAGATGAGCGCGCGGCCGCTGAAGAGCGCGTCACGATGCTGCGTGCCCGCGAGATGGATGCGAGACGCGCATCGAGCGAGGCGGAGGACGCAGCGAACCGTCTGCTGTCACAGGCCGCTGCCATCGAGACGCTCGAGCGTGAATACCGCGGCTACGCACCCGCGGTCGCTGCGGCGCTGACGCACCGTTCGGAGATCGACGGCCTGCTGGGCCCCGTGGCGGAATACCTGGAGCTGCCGCGCGAGAAGGCTGCGGCGCTGGAGGGCGCGCTGGGCAGCCTGCTGCAGGCGGTCATCGTAAAGGACACCGGCACGGTCAGCCGCGTTCGTGACTGGATCACCCGCCGCCAGAGCGGTGATGAGGCGACGGCGGACGTGCACGGCGCCGTGGCACTGCTGCCGGAATCCGCATTGCCGCGGCTGCGCGAGCTGCTGGACATGATCGAGTTCGCCGGTGTGCCCGCGAGTGAACCCGTCATTGTCGGGCGCCGCGAGAAGCTCGCGGAGCTGCGCAGCGAGGCGGAGGCCGCGGCCGCGCAGCGCGACGAGCTCGAGCGCATGCGTGACGCCGCGCGGGACGCGGTGGCGGAGGCGGAGGACGCGCTGCGCGAGCTGCAGCAGGTGGTGAGCACAGCGGAGCTCGAGCTGCGCCGCGCGAGTGCGGATGAGGTCACGCGCTCCGGCCGCCACACGCGCGCCGAGAACATGCGCGCGGCACTGCAGAAGCGCCGGGCGGAGCTGGAGAACGTGATCGAGCGCGCGCGCGAGGAGACGGGCGCGAGCGGCGAGCGCCGCCAGCAGCT
>DASUXU010000156.1:0-6931 GCA_036377735.1 Longimicrobiales bacterium | reverse complement strand
GTGATGAAGTCGACAACGGCAACATCTTCCGTTGCGACGCCGGGATCGATCGCCCGCAGGTTCAGCACCGTGCGGATGAGCAATGCCGCACCCGCCACGAGCAGGACTGCAAGCGCAACTTCCACGATTACCAGCGCGTTCTCCGTCGCACCGCCGCGCGCGCCGATGCCGCTCGTGCGCGAGCGCGTCAGCCGGCCGTTCAGGTCCCCACGCCAGAGTGCCATCGCCGGTGCGGCGGCAACGACGGCAGCCGCGATGAGACTGATCACCATTGCACCGCTGAATACGCTCCAGTCCAGCGTCGCATTCTCCATCAACGCGCCGAGCGGAAGACTGCCGGTGAGCAGGTTGAACGACGCGGCGGCCAGCAGGGACCCGGTGATGCCGGCACACAGTCCGAGCACGATCGTCTCGATCACGAGCTGCTGCAGCAGCTGGCGACGGTTTGCGCCCAGCGCACTGCGCACCGCGAGCTCCGTGGACCGGCTGTCGACCTGGCCCAGCATCAGCGCCGCGACATTCGTGCATGCGATGAGGAGGATCAGCGCCATCGCGGCCAGTGTCGCCAGCAGCATCGGCCGCACCGTCCCCGCAAACGACGCCGTGATTGGTGTGATCACGGGATTGGCGGACTTGTCCCACTGCGCCGGGTAGTTGTACGTCTCGCGCAGCCGGCTCGCGATGCGCGTCAGCGGATCCGACATCATCTCGAACGTGCGACCGGCTTCCAGCCGGCCCACCATGGCGTAGTTGCCGGACCGGTTGTCCGGTGTAAACGGCGAGTTCACCCAGAGGCGGGCGCGCGGGTCTGGAAACCAGAAGCCGCGCGGCATCACGCCAATCACCGTGTGCGGCTCGCCGCCGAGCTCCAGTCGCGTACCAATGATCGCCGGGTTCGATCCGAGCTCGCGCCACAGGCTGTGACTGATCACCATCACACTGGCTGCACCCGGCCGGTCGTCGCCTGGCTGAAATGTCTGCCCCAGCATGGGCCGGGCCTTCAGTACGTCGAACAGGTTCGCTGATGGCAGAATGCTCGGCACCGACAGCGTGCCACCCGCGCCGTTGCTCAGCGTCAGGTCCATGCGACGGTAGGCTGCGATGTCCTCGAAGCCCGGGTGGTAGTCCTGCAGGAAGAGATGCTCCGACTGCGACCAGTCGAACGGATTCCAGAACGTCGCGATCTGCTCCGGCTCGCCGTACGGCAGCGGCTCCAGCAGCACCGTCCGCACCAGACTGTAGACTGCCGCCGTGCCGCCCACTCCCAGTGCCAGTGTCATCACCGCCAGCACCGCGAACAGCGGCCGCTTACGCAGGCGACGCATGGCAAACCGCGCATCCTGAATCCACTGCTCCAGCATCGGACCTCCCGGTCGGTTCCTGTTTCCCTGTGATTCGAACCCGTTCCACCCGCGCCACCACGACCGCCGCATCAGCGACGGGATCGACCCCGCCGCCTGGCGCCATACCCACGCGTCAGCCGACGCACGACCGCTCCGCGCACACCTCGCCGCATGCTCCGCGCGGATGTCCGCCAGCACCTCGTCCCGCTCCGCTTCCGCAAGCAGACCCGCCAGCAGCATCATCGGGAGGGCTGGCGGCGGTGTTACGGGTGGTGACGGCATCTCCGGCGGCATCGCTCCGGTCCGGTTGGCTGGCTCGTCGTTTCTTCTCATGTTTCTACATTGTAGAAAGAACGGCGGGTCCGCCACTGCCGTGGGACCACCACCTCCAGGACCGGGACGACCTTCCCACGCGCGCGATGCACCTGCATGTTCCGCGGATTATTGAGCTGACCAGCCCTCCATTCCGGAGCGCCGCATGACTTCCGAAACCGCCATCCCGCTCACAGAGTTCGACGCCGAGATGGCGTCCACCCGCCGCCTGCTCGAACGCATCCCGGCCGACCGCGGCGACTGGAAGCCGCACCCGAAATCGTTTCCGCTCGGACACCTCGCCCAGCTCGTGTCGTGGATGCCCGGTTGGATCGCGCGGACGCTGCGCGAGCCGCATATCGATCTGTCCGGTGTGGCGGGCTACAGCATGGAAAAGACGGCGACGCTCGTGGAAGGTTTCGATCGCAACGTCGCGGACGCGCGCGCGGCGCTGGAGTTCGTTACCGGCCCGCAGCTCGAGGCGCCATGGTCACTCAAGCGTGGCGACATGGTACTGATGACAGGGAAGAAGGGTGAGATGGCGCGCGCACACCTCAATCACCTGATCCATCACCGGGGTCAGCTGACGGTGTACGCGCGCCTCGTGGACGTGCCGCTGCCGATGATCTACGGCCCGACGGCGGACGAGCAATGGAAAATGCCGCCGAGCTGACAACTCGGCGGCATCTCCATTCCGCATTCGCGGCAGGCGTTTGGCCAGCTCTAAACCGCTGCACCACACCAGCGCTGCACCACACGGTGCCTGTAGTGTCTCGACTTCTTACGAGGCGGTCGTTACATCACCGTCGCCGGAATTGCCGTAGATCTTCCACGCGATCCAGAACGTGTAGATCGCCAGCGCCGTCCCCAGCGGGAAGTGCAGCATGTTCAGGAACCCGAGGATCACGGCCAGCACCATCACCCAGCCGCCCCAGTCCTTCAGCAGCCCGATGCCGCAGATCAGGTTGGGCAGCGCCAAGGCGATCATCAGCGTGCCGAACGCGCCGCCGATCAGCGCCATCATGCCCGCACCACCTGCGTCACCGGACATGAGTCCAAACGTCGAAAGCGCGCCGAAGCCGAGGAGCCCGACCAGCAGGTCGAATATGCCCATTGCGATCTGAAGCCAGCCCAGGATCTTCACGTGCTTGTGCATGGTACCTCCGTTCGGGGGTCACAGCCGGACGGCCACCGACCGCCCTCCCCATACGATACGCCCCGCCACGCTGTTTCGGTACGAAATCTTACGGACCACCCTTCGATGCGTCGGAGTTGACTCTTTCAGCTATGGGGCGGGAAAATTTATCCACAGAGGCATTCTGTTACCGCCTGATGACGCGTTACGCGCGGCTGAATTTCGACACAAAGCTCGAATCCGCTGAACGCACTCGTGCGACCATGCGCCTGGCGGCGCATGCAGTCGTCGAGCTGCACCGAACGTAACGGACTAAAAATGGCCGCCCATGGCAGGATCGGCCAATTACACTACTCCGAAGGGTGGTCCGTAAGAAGGACGCCGCGCATGGTGGGATGATAGGCGCAGATGTAGTCATACCGACCCGCGTCCCCCACCACCCAGCGCCATTCGGCGTTGGCGCCGATGGAGTCGGAGTCGAAGGTGCCGGCGGCGGTAGCGGTGTGCGGCACGACGTCGTAGTTGTGGAAGGCAATCGTGTCGCCCGGCGACACTCGCAGCGTGTCGGGTGTGAACCCGAAGTTGCGTATCGCCACGTCCAATGTCTTCGGAACGTCGGCGGGCCGGGAACAGGCCGCGAGCAGCAACACGAGAAGCGTTCGTGGAATCGCGCCCGCCGCCGCACTCCCTGTCCCCGGCTTCACCTTACTGCTGCCCCAGCTTGGACTGGATCTGCTTCGCCGACTCGAGATGCGCCGCAATCGCCGGCCGCACCGTCTCGAGCAGTGACTTCAGCTCCGCGTTCTGTGCATTCGGGATCAGCTGCTGGTCGAGCGCATCGAGAACCTGCTGATGCATCGTCACTTCGTGATCGATGTACGCCTTGTCGAACTCACTGCCCGACGCACCCTGCAGCGCCGACATGTGCGCCTGCGCGTCGCTCTTCATCTGGCGGCTGATGTCGCTCTCCTCCGGCGTGACGTTCAGCTTGGTCGCCAGGTCCGTCGCCTGCTTGTTCACCGCGCCGTGATCCGTCACCATCCGCTGGCCGAACGCCTTCACGTCCGCATTCACACCCTTCGTCTTCGCGACCTCACCCGCCGCCGAATCCGCACTGTTCGCCGTCACCACGATCATCGCGATCTGCGCGTCCGTCGGCGCTGCCGCCGCTGCAGGGGCAGGAGGTGGCGCTACCGTCAGGCTGTCCGTCGTCGCTTCCCCATCTGCTCCATCATCCGGCGCACATCCGCCGGCCACCACTGCCAGCACCAGCGCCGCCCCGAACACACCGCTCCGCATCTTGCCCATACCTGCCTCCGGTAGAATCTCTTTCCACCGCGCCGACTTCCGGCCGCGGCGCCCTCCCGCACTGCCCGTTGCATGCCAGAACCAGACAGCCCCGTTCCAGCTCTGCGCCGCATCTTACGACGCCCTCACCGGCTATGTCAATACAATACTGGAAATACTTGATTAATGGCGCGCCGCCACCCTATATTCCCATAACCACGGGAGGGCTGATGCACGATAAACGCTGGCGCCAGAGGATGTTAGCCACGACGAGGGGGCGGGTTCTGTCCCTTCTGCGCTGGGGACCGCGCACGGTGAGTGAGCTCGCAGCCGCGATCGGGTTCACGGACAATGCCGTCCGGATCCACCTGTCGTCGCTCGAAAGGGACGGACTGGTCGAGCAGGAGGGAGTCCGGCGCAGCGGCGGTAAGCCGGCCTATGTCTACCGGCTGAGTTCCGAAGCAGAGAGCCTCTTCCCGAAAGCGTACGCGACCGTCCTCTCCGAAGTCCTGGCCGTCGTTCGCGAGCAGCAGGGTCCGAAGGGCCTGGAGGCCTTCCTCCGGCAGGTCGGCCGCAGGGCTGGTGACCGTGCGAAGGCAGGCGCCCCCTCATTAAGAGACCGCGTCGATGCGGCAGTCGCTGTGCTCGGTGAGATCGGCGGTCTTGCTGACGTGCAGGAAAGCGACGAGGCCTATACGATCCGCGGCTTCAGCTGTCCTCTCTCTGCCATCATCGGCAGCAATCCCGAAGCTTGTGCGCTTGCCGAAGAGCTCGTGCGCGGCGTGGTCGGCGCGCCCGTGATGGAGTGCTGCGACCGCGGCAATCCACCGCGGTGTTCGTTCAGGATCAGCCGAGAACCTGACGGACCTTCGTCGACAGCTGCCTGATCGTAAACGGCTTCTCGAGAAAAGGCACATCGAATTCGAATACGCCCTCGCCTCCAGCCTCAGGCCGGGCGTAGCCGCTCATGAGAAGTCCCTTCATACCGGGCCGCAGCTCGCGCATCCGGCTCATGAGCTCGGGCCCGCCCATCTGCGGCATGACGACATCCGAAAGCAGGAGGTGGATCGGGCCATCGTATCCGCCAGCCAGCTCCAGCGCTTCCTGACCCGATGTAGCATCCAGAACGTGATATCCCTGCCGTTCGAGCGACATTCGAACAATGCGACGCACGGCTTCTTCATCCTCGCACAGCAGGATGGTTTCGCCGCCGCGCACACTATCCACGACCGGCATGGGTTCGGTGGCGTGTTCGATGTCCGTTTCCGGCTCCGCCACGGGAAGGTAGACGCGAAACGTGGTGCCGCGTCCAAGGTCCGACTCGGCGGTGACTGAACCACCGCTCTGCGCGACGATGCCGAACACCGTAGCCAGCCCGAGTCCCGTACCGCGGTCCGGTCCTTTCGTCGTGAAGAACGGTTCGAAGACGAGGGCGAGAGTGCGCGCATCCATACCCGTCCCCGTGTCGCTCACGCGCAGCATTACATAGCGGCCGGGTGTGAGGCTGCGCAGTGTCGGCTCATCGCCATCGATGTCGACGTTCTGCAGTGCAATGTCGAGCCGGCCGCCGTCCGGCATCGCATCGCGCGCGTTGGCGGCGAGGTTCATGACGACCTGGCTGAGCTGACTGGGGTCGGCGCGGACCATGCCCACGTGGTCGCCGTATGAAACCGAAAGCTGGATGTCCGTGCGGAGCAGGCGCTGCAGCAGGTCTTCCATCCCGCGAACAACCTCCGCGGGCGAGATCACGCGCGGCTGCATTACCTGCTGGCGGCTGAAGGCGAGAAGCTGCTTCGTCAGCTCGGCCGCGCGCGCAGCGGCGTCCCGGATCTCCTCCACATTCGTCAGTCTCTCTGGTGCAACGCCGTGCAGCAGCAGGTCCGTGTTGCCCTGTATGACGGTGAGCAGGTTGTTGAAGTCGTGCGCGATGCCGCCCGCGAGGCGGCCGACGGCCTCGAGCTTCTGCGCCTGCCGGAGCTGCGCCTCGATCGCCTTCTGCTCCGTGAGATCGACGGTGATGCCGATTACGCCGATCTGGTTGCCGTTCGCATCGCGAATCGCAGTCGCGCTGGCGCCGGCCTGGAAAACTGATCCGTCCTTCCGGCGGGCAGGGAAGTCACCGCTCCACTCCTCGCCGCTCTGCAATGTCTGCACTACACGCTGGGCATCGCCAGTTTCTATTTCCGTGGGGAACAGCGCGAGGAAATTCTGTCCCGTGATCTCCTCCGCCGTCCACCCGTAGAGCCGTTCGGCCGCCTTGTTCCAGTACAGAATTCGGCCCTCGATGTCCGTCGCGATGACGGCTTCGGCGATCGTGTCCAGCAGCTTCGCCTGGAAGCGACTGTGCTCCTCCGCCGCAGTGCGTTCGGTGACGTCGAATCCCTGGATGAACACGCCGGTGCGGTTGCCTTCCGGATCCGACAGAGGCTGATACACAAAGTCGACGTAGCGCTCGGGTGCAGCGCTGGAGAGCCGCACCGGCGTCGCCTGCCCGACGTATGGCTCACCCGTCTGGAATACGCCGTCCAGCAGCTTGATGAATCCCTGGCCGGCGACTTCGGGGAATGCGTCTGCGACGGCTTGACCGATCATGTCCGAGCGTCCGCCGAGGCGGATGAACGCGTCGTTCACCTGCTCGATCACATGATCCGGTCCGCGCGTGACCACCATGAATGACGGCGCCTGTCGGAAGACGTCGAAGACGCGCTGGCGCTCGTGTTCGAGGGCGATCTCCGTCTCGATCTGTCCCGCGCGTGCGGCGTCCCGCTCCGATACGTCGGTGAACGCGACGGTCGCTCCGTCAATGGCACCCTGTGCATCGCGTACGGGGCTGATCGTATAGTCGACCGGCAGC
>DASUXU010000155.1:0-3236 GCA_036377735.1 Longimicrobiales bacterium | reverse complement strand
CGCGAAACCGCGCGCCGCTACGGCTTCGAGGAGTATGACGGCCCGCCGCTCGAGTCGCTCGATCTCTACACCGCGAAGAGCGGCGACGAGATCGTCAATCAGCTCTACAACTTCACGGACAAGGGCGGGCGTAACGTCTCGCTGCGGCCGGAGATGACGCCGACGCTCGCACGTATGGCCGGCGCGCGCGCGGGCGCGCTGCGCAAGCCGGTGCGCTGGTTCAGCATCCCGCAGCTCTTCCGCTACGAGCGCACGCAGCGCGGCCGGTTGCGCGAGCACTTCCAGTGGAATGTCGACATCCTCGGTGAGGAAGACATCTCCGCGGATGCGGAGGTCGTGGCCGTTGCGCTCGACTCGCTGCGCTCGCTGGGCCTCACTTCCTCTGATGTCGTCGCGCGGTTCAATGACCGCCGCCTCCTCGAGCGGCTGGTGCTGGGCGCCGGTGTCCAGCCGGAGAAACTGGGCGCCGCGTATGCCGCGATCGACAAGCTCACGCGCGAGCCGGCGGAGCGCATCCGGGCGAAGCTGGTCGAGAACGCGGCCGTGACGGATGCAGTGGCAGACCGCGTGATGCAGATCTTCACGCACCACGACCTCGAGTCGCTGCGCACCGCGTATGCATCCGAGGGCGGCGTGATCCTCGAGCTCGACCGGCTGCGCGCCTACGAAGCGCACCTGGCCGCACTCGGCTTCAAGGACTACGTCCAGTTCGACGCGGCGATCGTTCGCGGTCTCGCATATTACACGGGCACCGTGTTCGAGATCTTCGACCGCGCGGGCGAGCTGCGCGCGATCTGCGGCGGCGGCCGTTATGACGATCTGCTCGGCGCCGTGAGCGGCACGCGGCTGCCCGGTGTCGGGTTCGGCATGGGCGATGTCGTGCTCGGCGAGCTGCTCGCAGACCGCGGACTGCTGCCGCCCACAACGCAGTCGGTCGACTACTACCTCGTGTGGGTCGGCGGCGACGAGCGCGCCGTTACACTGCGCCTCGCGCAGGCGCTCCGCGCGCGCGGCAGTTCCGTTTTGTACGGGCTCCGCTCCGCGGGCGTCGGAAAGCAGTTCAAGGACGCGGACGCGCGCGGTGCCCGCCGGGTCATCGTGATCGGGGCGGACGAAGTGAAGAGCGGGGAAGTACTGATCCGCGAGATGGCGACCGGGTCGGAAGAGCGCGCGTCGCTCGCGGCGCTCATGGCCGCGGACACTGACGAAGCAAACTGAAAGCAGGGCGACAGGACGTATGGCGGACGACAAGGCACTGACCACGAGGGCGGCTGACTTCAGCGCCTGGTACAACGAAATCGTTCAGCGCGCGGAGATGGCGGACTACTCGCCGGTGCGCGGCAGCATGGTGATCCGGCCGTATGGCTACGCCATCTGGGAGCTGATGCAGCGCGGCATGGACGACATGTTCAAGGCGACCGGCCATCAAAACGCATACTTCCCGCTGCTGATCCCGCAGAGCTTCCTGGAGCGCGAGGCCGCGCACGTCGAAGGCTTCGCACCCGAGGTCGCGGTCGTTACGCACGCGGGCGGCAAGAAGCTCGAGGAGCCGCTGGTCATCCGGCCGACGTCCGAGACCATCATCTACGCGATGTTCGCGAAGTGGGTGCAGAGCTACCGCGACCTGCCGCTGCTCATCAACCAGTGGGCGAACGTCGTGCGCTGGGAGATGCGCACACGGTTCTTTCTGCGAACGACGGAATTCCTGTGGCAGGAAGGCCACACGGCGCACGTCGACGAGGCGGACGCGGAAGCGGAAACGCTGAAGATGGTCGGCGTCTACCGCACGTTCATGGAATCGTTCATGGCCATGCCGGTCGTCGTAGGCCGCAAGACGGACTCGGAGCGGTTCGCGGGCGCGGTCCGTACCTACTCCTGCGAAGCGCTGATGCAGGACAACAAGGCGCTGCAGGCCGGTACGTCCCACAACCTCGGCCAGAACTTCGCGAAGCAGTTCGACCTGAAGTTCCAGACGGAGGCTGGCGGCGAGGATTACGCGCACAACACGTCGTGGGGGACGTCCACGCGCATGATCGGCGGCCTCATCATGACGCACGGCGATGACAACGGCCTCGTGCTGCCGCCGAAGCTGGCACCGATCCAGGTCGTGATCGTGCCGATCTTCCGCTCGGACGACGAGAAGGCAATCGTGATCGGCAAAGCGGACACGGTCGCGGCAGCTCTGCGCGGCAAGGGTCTGCGCGTGCACGTGGATGCGCGCGACGGCATGAAACCCGGCCCGAAGTACTACGAGTGGGAGCGGAAGGGCGTACCGGTGCGGATCGAGATCGGCCCGCGCGACGTTGCCGCCGGCAAGCTCATGGTCGTGATGCGGCTCGAGGTCGAGGGCATGACGCGCAAGGAGCCGCTCGAGGAGAACGTCGCAATCGACGGCATGGCGGAGCGGTTGGACCGCTTCCAGGACGCACTGTTCACGCGAGCCATGCAGCGACGCGAGCAGAACAGTCACCGCGGCGTAACGGACTACGCCGTGCTGAAGCAGATCGTTGAAGGCGACGGCGGCTTCGTGTATGCCGGCTGGTGCGGCAGTGCCGCGTGCGAGGCGCAGGTGAAGGAAGAAACGAAAGCGACGATCCGCTGCATCCCGTTCGAGGAGTTCCGCTCACCGACGCCGCCGGAGAAGTGCCTGGTATGCGGCAGCGGCGCGGCGCACGAGGTCGTGTGGGCGAGAGCATACTGATGCCTCGCGCGCTGGACGCGTTCCAGTACCGGGAGGGCCGGTTCCACTGCGAGGACATCACCGCAGACGACCTCGCCGCGACGTACGGCACACCGCTGTACGTCTACAGCGAGACCGCGATCGTCGAGCGGTACCGCGCGTTCGCGGGCGCGTTCGCGGAGCTGAACCCGCTCATCGCATACTCGGTCAAGGCCAATGGCAACCTCGAGGTGCTGCGCATCCTGCAGCGCGAGGGCGCGGGCGCGGACATCGTGAGCGCCGGTGAGCTGCACCGCGCGCTGCTCGCGGGCATCCCCGGCGAGCGCATCGTATTCAGCGGTGTCGGCAAGACCATTCCCGAGCTCGCCGCCGCACTGCGCGCGAACATCTACAGCTTCAATGTCGAGAGTGAAGGCGAGCTGCTCGCACTGAGCGAGCTTGCGGTCACGATGAACGTGACTGCGCCGATCGCGCTGCGGGTGAACCCGGACGTCGAGAGTCCTACGCCGCACGCCTACACCGCGACGGGTCACAAGACCACGAAGTTCGGCATCCC
>DASUXU010000154.1:0-2534 GCA_036377735.1 Longimicrobiales bacterium | reverse complement strand
CCTCTCTCCCGACGTACTACTGGCCATGAAAAAGCCAACCTGGGCGTCCGCCGCGGCGCTGGTTCTGATTGCAGCGGGATGCGGCGCACCCGCTACGCGCGATCCGGCGGCGCCGCCGGCGATGCGGTCGCTGATCCTGATGACGGATGGCGTTCCATACCCGGTGATGGATTCGCTGTATCGCGCGGGTCATTTCGCGGACTTCCACACGCCGTCGCAGCTGATCAGTCCGTTCCCGTCGCTCACCGGCGTGGCGTTCCGCGACATCTGGCAGGAGGCGGAGCCGTCGCCGGGGTACGAGGACAAGTACTACGACACGCGCGAGAACCGGATCGCGGGCGGACTGCTGGATCACATCTTCAAGCCGGCGGAGCACGTCGGTTTCCACCGTCGCGTGGAGGTGGAGGCGAACGCGCTGACGACGGGGCTGGCGTACCTGGCGCCGGGCCCGATGTCGCGGATGGAGCTGCGCGCGGTCGCGCGTCGCATTGCGGAGCGCGCGCCATACGACACGACCGTGATCGCCTACATCGTGACCACAGACGCGATCGCGCACCGTGCGACGCGCGAAGACCTCGTCGCATACCTGCTCCAGGTCGAGGTGATGGTGCAGGACCTCCGGCGGGCAAATCCCGGGTTGCGCGTGGCGCTGTTCTCGGACCACGGCAACGACTTCGTGACGACGCGGCGTGTGCCGCTGGAGGCCGCGGTGCGCGCGGCCGGCTTCCGCGAAGCGAAGCAGATCGACACACCGGACGACGTGGTGCTGCCGCGGTTCGGGCTGGTCGGCAGTGCGTTCCTGTACGCATCGCCGCACGCGGAAGCGCGGCTGGCGGAGGCATTGCGCGCAGTGGAGGGCGTGGACCTGGTGCTGTTCGAGGATCAGCTCGATCGCATCCACGTCTGGAACGCGACGGGTGAAGCGATCGTGGAATCCGGCCGTACGGGCTCAAAACCGGACGGCGCGACCTGGTACCGCTACACCGCAGTGCGCGGCGATCCGCTCGGTCTGCTGCCGGAGCTGCGGCGGATGCAGGCCGGCGGTACCGCGGATGCCACGGGCGCCGCGCCCGACACGGCGTGGCTGCGGGCGACAGCGAATACGCCATACCTCGATGCACTGCGCCGGATCACGATCGGCATGCGGACGAGCGTCGCAAATCCGGCGAGTGTAGTCGTGAGCTTCGCACCGGGGTATCACTTCGGTGATACGGCCGCGGACCGGCTGGTCACGGTGACGGGGACGCACGGCTCGCTCCGGACGAGCTCGTCGCTCGCGTACTTCATGAGCACGTCCGTCGCCGCGCCGGCGCTGCTGCGCAGCGACCGTCTGTTGCCGTATCTCGGCGAAGGTCTCTAAGTTGCGTCATGACGCAGATATGGCAGCAGGTAACGGGATGAGCGAAGAAGTCACAGTGACGGCCGCGGCGAACGCAGTCGATGATGCAACGCTGCGCGAGCGGCGCGCGCGGCTGGACGCGATCCTGCGCGAGTGCGGCTCCGTCGTCATCGGCTATTCCGGCGGTGTCGACAGCGTGTTCCTGGCGAAGGCCGCGCTCGACGTGCTCGGTGCTGACCGCGTCCTTGCCGTAACCGGGCGAAGCGAATCGTATCCGCAGATCCAGCGCGACGTCGCGATCGAGTGCTCCGAGGAGTTCGGCATTCCGCATCTCGAGATCCACACGGACGAGCTGAACGATCCGAACTACGCGTCGAACCCGACGAACCGCTGCTACTTCTGCAAGACGGAGCTGTGGTCGCAGCTGCGCCGTGTGGCGGATGAGCGCGGTTATGCGGAAGTGCTGGACGGCTCGAACGCGGACGACGCGCACGACTACCGTCCCGGACTCAACGCCGCGCGCGAGCACGCAGTGCGCTCGCCGCTGCTCGAGGCAGGGCTGACCAAGCAGGACATCCGCACCCTGTCGCGCGAGCTGGGCCTGCCGACGTGGGACCAGCCGGCCGCGCCATGTCTCTCCAGCCGGCTCCCCTACGGCCTCGCCGTCACGGTCGCGAGACTGCGCGAAGTGGAAGCCGCGGAAGCGGCAGTGCGCGCGCTCGGATTCCGCGACTTCCGCGTCCGTCACCACGGCAATGCCGCCCGCCTCGAGCTGCCCGCAGCGGAACTGCCGAATGCAATCGAAAGAGCGCGCGCTCTGACGGACGCCGTCGCAGGCGCGGGCTTCGAGCGCGTACTGCTGGATGTGGAAGGCTACAGGCGAGGCGCGCTGAACGAGGGACTCGTGCAGCTCGAACGGGCCGCGCAATCGTCGCACGAGGAAGCAACCACGGAACCGCCGGCGGACGTCGCAGGCCACGAACAGGAAATCGCGATCCTGCATGCAGGTGAGGATTTCACGGCGCTTGCGCGTCGCGCAGCAGCACTCCGCCACCACGGTTACCGCTACGCCGCGGTGGACCTCGCCCGGCTGGTCCCCTGATGACGCCCCGGTCGGGCGTCGCATATCTCGACTATGCCGCAACGGCGGCGATCCGCCCGGACGCCGTCGCCAGTGTGATGATGGAGTACCTGC
>DASUXU010000153.1:0-5412 GCA_036377735.1 Longimicrobiales bacterium | reverse complement strand
TGGAGGAGGACGAGCTCGGCGTCGAGATCATGCAGCTCGCGGAGCAGGGTGACCTGTTCGCCGAGAACGCGCGCGCACTGGAAGACCGTCTGGAGTCGCTGAAAGATGAGCGCGCGGCGGCCGAGGAGCGCGTGACACTTCTGCGCACGCGCGAGGCCGAGGCGAAGCGCGCACTCAGCGAGGCGGAGGACGCGGCCAACCGTCTGCTGTCGCAGGCGGCCGCGATCGAAACACTGGAGCGCGAATACCGCGGGTACGCGCCCGCAGTCGCAGCAGCACTGACGCACCGTTCCGAGATCGACGGGCTGGTCGGGCCGGTGGCGGAATACCTGGAGCTGCCGCGCGAGAAGGCGGCCGCGCTCGAGGGCGCACTGGGCAGCCTGCTGCAGGCGGTCATCGTGAAGGACGCCGGCACGGTCGGCCGCGTGCGTGACTGGATCACCCGCCGCCAGAGCGGGGACGACGCGACGGCGGACGTGCACGGCGCGGTAGCACTGCTGCCGGAGTCGGCACTGCCGCGGCTGCGCGAGCTGCTCGACATGATCGAGTTCGCGGGCGTGCCCGCGAGCGAGCCGGTGATTGTAGGACGTCGCGAGAAGCTCGCAGAGCTGCGCAACGAGGCGGAAACGGCGGCTGCGCAGCGCGACGAGCTCGAGCGCATGCGTGACACCGCGCGGGACGCCGTGGCAGAAGCGGAAGATGCACTGCGCGAGCTGCAGCAGGTGGTGAGCACAGCGGAGCTGGAGCTGCGGCGTGCGAGTGCGGACGAGGTCACGCGCTCCGGGCGTCACACGCGCGCCGAGAACATGCGCGCGGCTCTGCAGAAGCGGCGGGCGGAGCTGGAGAACGTGATCGAGCGCGCGCGCGAGGAGACGGGCGCGAGCGGCGAGCGCCGCCAGCAGCTCGAGCGCGACCTTACGGAGCACCGCAGCAGCTGGCAGGACGCCACAGCGGCGTTGAAGGATCGTGAGACGGCGTGGGAAGAAGTGCGGACGGAGGAAGCCGAGCTGCGCGTCGCGCACGCGCGCGCCGAGGGCGCATTCAGCGCGCTCGAGCGCCGGATCACCACGACGCGCGAGGAGCTGGACGGCGCGGCGAACCGGATCGCGTCGCTGGACCAGGAGGAGGTCGGCCACCGCAGCACGGTCGAGCAGCTCGAGGGTGTGCGCACCGGCTCCGGCTCGGCGCTGGAGGACCTGTTCCGCGAGCGTGACCGCGTCGCGGCCGAGCTGCGCGGCATCGACGACCGCCTCGCCGAAACGGCGGCCGCGGCGTTCGCGCTGGAAGCGCAGGTCCGTAACCTGCGAAGGTCCACGGAGGAGCGCAGTGAGCTGCGCCACCGGCTGGAGATCCAGCGCACGGAGGCCGACGCCGCCGAGCGGCGGTACCGCGAGCGGCTGGAGGCCGAGTGGGCCCGCCCGTTCGAGCAGCTCCGCGAGGATGCGGAAATGCTGGAGGGCGACATCGACCAGATGCGTGCGGAGCTCATGGCCGTCACCACGGACATCGAGCGGCTGGGGCCGATCAACATGCTGGCCATGGAGGAATACGACGAGGAGAGCACCCGCCTCGAGTTCCTCACGGCACAGCGCGACGACCTGATGAAGGCGCGGGACGACCTGCAGAACGCGATACGACAGATCAACAAGACGGCGAAGGACCTGTTCAACCAGACATTCGAGGAAGTGCGCGTGAACTTCAGGCGCACCTTCCAGACACTGTTCGAGGGCGGCGAGTGCGACATCCGCCTCGAGGACCCGGACGACCCGCTCGAGTCGCCCATCGACATCAGTGCATCGCCGCGCGGCAAGAAGACGCAGCGCATCCACCTGCTGTCCGGCGGCGAGCGCGCGCTCACGGCACTGGCATTGCTCTTTGCGATCTACCTCGTGAAGCCCAGCCCGTTCTGCGTGCTGGACGAGGTCGACGCGCCGCTCGACGAGGCCAATGTCGGTCGCTTCGTCACCATGCTGCAGAACTTCAAGTCGACTACGCAGTTCATCGTGATCACGCACAACCCGCGCACCATGGAGGCCGCGGACTGGCTCTACGGCGTGACCATGGAAGAGCCGGGCATCAGTACGATCGTCGGCGTGCAGCTCGACGAGGTCGGGGAAGCGGTGGCAGTGACGGCATGAGCTCCAGACAGCGGCAGGGATCCATTCGGGCGGGCGGGGAATGACATACCTGGTAACGGGTGCGGCGGGGTTCATCGGATCGAAAGTGGCGGAGCTGCTGCTGGATGCGGGACACGAAGTCGTCGGCGCCGACAACCTCAATGACGCATATGACGTCCGCCTCAAGCAGTGGCGGCTCGACCGGCTGACGGCGCGCGAGAATTTCCGCTTCGAGAAGCGTGACCTCATCGACCGCGACGCGGTCAATGCACTCTTCCGGCTCGCAAAATATGACGCGGTGATCAACCTCGCCGCGCGCGCCGGTGTCCGGCCGTCTGTCGACAATCCGTGGATCTACAGCCAGGCCAACAGCGACGCGACACTGAACCTGCTCGCAGCCTGTGTCGACCATGGCGTCGAAAAGTTCATTCTGAGCTCGACATCCAGCCTGTATGGCGGTGACAACCCGATGCCCTACTCGGAGAGCATCGATACCAGCCGTCCGCTCTCGCCGTATGCCGCATCGAAGAAGGCCGCGGAAGTGATGTGCTACACGTATCACTACCTGCACGGCATCGATGTCACGGTGTTCCGCTACTTCACCGTCTACGGCCCCGCGGGGCGTCCGGACATGAGCCTGTTCCGGTTCGTGCAGTGGATCCGCGAGGGCCGGCCGGTGCAGGTGTTCGGCGATGGAAAACAGGGTCGCGACTTCACGTATGTCGATGATGTCGCGCGCGGCACGATCGCCGGTCTGAAGAAGGTGGGCTACGAGGTCGTCAACCTCGGCTCCGACAAGCCGCACCTGCTGATCGATGCAATCCGTCTGATTGAGGACATCACGGGCCAGCAGGCGGACCTGGTCTACAGTGAGGCGCACAAAGCCGATGTCCGCGCGACGTGGGCAGACATCTCGAAAGCGGAGCGACTGCTGGGCTGGCGACCGCAGCTGACACTGGAGCAAGGCGTGCGAAGCCTGATCGAGTGGTACGATGCGAACCGCGCGTGGGCAAAGGACATCGAGACAGGCGCCTGAGGGTTCCGGCGGTCTACAGCTTTTCAGCCCTGTCCGCGGCAACGCCGCCGAGAATCACTGCGTGCAGGTCCGCGGTGAATCGTTCCAGGGTGAAGCACCTCTCATAGCGCAGCCGCGCGCGGTCTCCCATCCGTCGTGCGGCATCTCCTTCAAGCAGACTCTTCACTGCATCCGCGAATCGCCGGGTGTCGCGGAGCGGTACGACATGACCGGTCGTGCCATCGCCGATGATCGTGCCGACACCACGCCAGTCGTAGCCCACAGCGGGGACGCCCATCGCGTGGGCTTCGATAACGGCGAGGGGCTGTGTTTCGGCGCGGAAAAAACTCGGAAAGACGAAAGCCGTTGTCTCGAAGAGGAGGTCGTATTTCCGCGTCCCTGTAAGAACGCCATGACGGTGTATGTACCCCGCCACGCCGCGCTCCCTCGCCATGCGATCAAAACGTGCGACCTCTGATGCCACGCCTTCGCCGGCGATGTGCAGCTCGAACCGGCAATTCTGTTGAGCCAGGTGCTGCGCGATATCGATGAGATCAAAGATACCTTTATCCTCGACCAGCGCCCCGATGAACGTAATCTTCGGCGGGTCCGATGCCGGTCGCGTCCGTCCACGATAAGGAGGGAACGGATCGGCGATGCCGTTCATGATGATGCGGTCCTCGCACGCCTCGTAGGCAGCCGCGTCATTCGGCGTAACATCGGCGCACCGGATGGCGACATCCGGCCTGAACAGAAATCTCCTGGCGAGCCGTCTGATGAGTGGCGACTGCGTCTGGATGTATGCGCCGCTTCCTGTGGCGTGGAAGTGGAAAATCACGCGCGCTGCCCTGCGGCGGATCAGGGCAAGGACCGCGATATCCTTGAGCAGTGCAGCGCGGTTGGGTCCGGCCGGACAATAGTAGAGGACGTCGTACGCCGGCTGCATGAGAAGCGGGAGCATGCGGCGGGACAGGATTCCAATAAAGAAAAGGAGCTTGTCAAAAGTCAGCGCGCCGCTCTGCCCGATGTTCTTCTGGGCCTGCATATCGATCGTGTCGACATCGGCATGATGCGCGAGACTCTGCACTGCCTTCTCGAACATGACCGCCTGTCCGCCGACTGGTGGCGGCAGCATGCCCACTGCGAGGACACGCATTCTGCGGGGAGTCAAATGCGTGTCCGGCTGAGCCAGTCGGGGTCCTGCCGTGCCCATGCCACTGTCTCTTCCGCAGCAGACGTGAGGTTCGTCATGCAGCCCGTCATCTGGAGAGTCCGGTCGATGGGAATCGGAAAATTGACCGTCATCTCCCGCGCCTGCATGCTGTTGATCGGAGCAGGGAGCCCGACGCGGGAAAGACCGTCGCCGATTGCGCCCAGAAGCCGGATCACCGTGGAGGGAACCGGGATCGCATGTCCCCGACCCAGCGCCGCAGTCAGGGCCTTGCAGAAATCACGAAGTGAAATGGCCGGATCAGAAAGGTAGAAAACATGATGCGGCAGATCTTCGAAGCTCAGCTCGCTCAACGCACGCGCCTGGTCTGCGACCGTGCGAACATAGCCGTAGTAGCGGACGCGCGTGGGATCACTGCTGATCAGCAGCTGCCCTCTCGCCAGGCGGTACAGCAGCCCATCCCGGAAACGGCTCAGCCCCGGCCCCCACACGTACGCCGGTCGAACGATCAGATACTGCTCCGGTGGAAGGGAAGCGCGAATGGCTTCCTCCGACAGCACCTTGGACGCGCCATAGTTGTCGACCGGCCAGTACTCGTCATCGTCAACGGGCATCCGGTCCGGCCTGCGAAACACGAACTGCGTGGAGAAGAAGACGTATTTGCGGACACCGGTCGCGCGCACGACCTCTACCATCGAACGGGTAGCGGCAACGTTGCGTTCATACGCCGCACGCGGAAGTCCAACCTCTGTATACGACGCGAGATCGAAGATCATGTCGATCCCGTGACGGCGGACGAGAGTCTCCATCACACCCGTGTCGCGGACATCCCCAACGATCTCGGTCACGCCGGCGGACTCGCCGGTGGCATGAGCGGCCGTATCCAGTGAAACGACCTCGCAGCCCGCAGAGGCCAGCTGTTCGACCAGGTGCGTCCCGATGAAGCCGCGGCCACCGGTCACCAGCACTGCTTTTCTGCTACCACGTGTGGGCTGCTCGATCATCTGCGAAGGATATGCGACGGGGGGCCCGCGTCAACCGAGGACCCCTTTTTGCACCTCACCTTTGCCGTATATTGGGCGGCGATGCGCGATCTTACCTGTGCCGGG
>DASUXU010000152.1:0-9977 GCA_036377735.1 Longimicrobiales bacterium | reverse complement strand
ACTCGCGCAGCCGCGCTCGATACGGCACTCAACGTGTCTTATCAGCTCGCGGGCTTTGCAGCGCAGGAGGGCAACCTTGCCGAGGTCGTGGCGCTGGTGGACAAGGCTGCTCTCGAGGGCACGACGCCGGATGAGATCGATCTGCTCGCGCAGAGCCTCATCGGGCAGGGCACCACAAAGCAGGGCGATGCGGCACTCACGTGGATCAATACCGGACGCAAGATCGCCAGGACGGATGTCACCCGCGCTATGGCCGATTATTACGAAGGCAGCCTCGCCTACAACCAGGCGATGTCCTACCTGCCGGCCAACAACACAACGGCGCCATCCAAGTCCGCAGCTCAGCGCGCCGTGCCGGTATTCAGGCGCGCGAAGGCCCTCATGCAGGGTGCCTCAGCGTTCTCGGCCGCGGCGGAAGCCCGGCGCCAGATCCTGTCGAATATCGACCAGTATCTCGAATATCTGCAGCAGATCGCCAACGGCTGACCGCCGCAGCCATTTCTGATGTTCGACGGCCGAGGCCGCCGGGGATTTCGATCCCCGGCGGCCTTTTCCGTTGTGGGCCTTCAGAAAGGCCAGGCGGCACGCGGTGGATAACCAGCCCGGTTTATCCCCGGGTGGGGCGAATAAATACCGAAGACTTTATCCAGTGGAGTGAGAATTTGGGGAAAACTACGTCCAGTGGGGCGGGAACGCGGAGCGAGGTGGAACGAGACTCTTGACGGTGTGGGGCGCGAAACCTATCCTTGTGGCGTGCGGTGGGTCGATGTGGGGGGAAGTGGGGAATCGCGGTCGGACCTTCATCAAAAATCTGAGGCGGAATGGCCGGAACCCGGTCCCCCATGCGTGGCGGCAAGTTTCTCGGGAGCTACCTGCATCAGCTCGACGACAAGGGTCGTCTGAGCCTGCCGGCGAGCTACCGCCGGGACGCCGCCGACCAGCGTTTCGTGCTGGTGCAGCCGTATCCGCCCGCGCTGGCACTCTACCCTGAAATGGAATGGGCCGTAGTGGAGGAGCGTCTGCAGGACGCGATGCGGACGGAGCAGGGCCGCATGTACGTGCTGCGGGTGATGTCGAGTGCGGTGGAAGTGATCCCGGACGCACAGGGCCGGATCCTGGTGCCGGCGCAGCTGCGTGAAGCAGCGCAGCTGGACGGCCAGGCTCTTCTCGTCGGAGCAATCAACAAGATCGAAGTCTGGAACCCGTCGAACTTCGAGCAGGCGGTATCTGCGCAGGCAGCGCAGTTCGGCGATTACACGTCGCAGATCTTCCGCTAGTGGAGTCATCGGGGAGCTACCACGCGCCCGTGATGGTGCAGGAAGTCCTGGAGTACCTGCAGCCGTCGCGCGGCGGCCTCTTCTTCGACGGCACACTGGGTGGTGGCGGGCATACGAAGGCGATCCTCGAAGCGGGCGCGAACGCGCGCGTGTACGGGGTGGATCAGGATACGGAGGCTCTCGACGTGGCGGGACGCCGACTGGCGGAGTTTGGAGATCGCGTGGAGCTGGTGCACGGCAACTTCGCCGACGAGGCGGAGTCGCTGTCGTCACCGCTTGCCGGTGCGCTCCTGGACCTCGGCGTGTCATCCCACCAGATCGACGAGCAGTCGCGCGGTTTCTCCTTCCGCAGCGGCACGCCGCTGGACATGCGCATGCACGGCGGCTCGAGCGAGCCGACCGCCGCTGACCTTCTGAACGAGCTCGGCCAGGACGAGCTTGCCGACATCTTCTTCCACTACGGCGACGAGCGTAAGTCCCGCAGGCTCGCCCGCGAGATCGTCAACACACGCGCACACACGCCGTTCCGCACGAGTGACGACCTGATCGGCGCCATGGAGCGTTCGCTCGGCTCGCGTCTCGAGGCGCAGGACAAGGCGCGCATCTTCCAGGCACTCCGCATCGCCGTGAACTCCGAGCTGACGGTGCTGGAGCGCGCACTGGAAGCACTGCGCGAGCGTCTCGAGGGCGACGGCGTCCTGGTGGTCCTCTCGTATCACTCGCTGGAAGACCGTCGTGTGAAGGACGCATTCCGCGAGTGGAGCCGGAGCTGCATCTGCCCGCCCGAGCTGCCGATCTGTGTCTGCCGCGGTCACGCGCTGGGTGAAACGCTGACGAAGCGTCCCCGTCTCGCCACGCCGGAAGAAATTGCAGCCAACACCCGCGCGCGCAGCGTCCGTCTGCGTGCATGGCGGAAGGCGGCCTGATGAAGAGCCAGGGCACGCTCCGTATCGCGCTGTCGTGTGCGGCGCTGCTCGCCTCGCTCAGCATGGTGGTGTATCGCCAGGGTCGCGCATTGGAAGTGCTGCGCGAGCTGGACGCCGCGCGTCGCGAGCACGTCCTGCTCGAGTCCCGCCGCGCCTCGCTGACGCGCGAGATCGAGCTGCTGGAGAGCCGCAGCCGCATTGTTGCGGTCGCGGGCAGCAGGCTCGGGCTGCACGTGCCGAGCGGTGAGGAGATCGTGATCCTCCAGCTTCCGGAAGTGCGCAGCGATCGTCCGGATCGTTTCACGCCGCGTGTCGCACTGGCGGTGGGCCGGTGAGTGTGAACGCGCCCGCCGGCCGCCGCCGCGTGCTGCTCGCGGGCATCCTGCTGGTCGCGCTGGTCGTAGTCGGCCGCGCTGTCCAGCTCCAGTTTGTGCAGGGCGGCAACTGGCAGGTGAGGGCCGAGCGCCAGCATGGGGATACAGTCACACTGCATCCCGCGCGCGGCACGATCTACGACCGCAACGGCGTCCCGCTTGCCGGCACGCGGGAGCTGTATCGCATCTCGATCGCACCGCATGAGATCCCGAACCCCGATGTGGTGCGCCTCAAGCTGCGCGACGTCGCCGGCCTGAGCCCCCGTGATGCTCGCCGTGCAGTCGATACATCCCGCAAGTGGGTCGTACTGCGTGGCCGGTTCGAGTCGCAGGTGCATGATGCGCTGCGCGGCATTCCCGGTGTGTATGTGGACGCAGTGCCGCAGCGGTTCTATCCGCGCGGCGCACTCGCGCTCGAGGTGCTGGGTGCGGTGAGCGAAGATGGCACGCCGTCCGGCGGCATCGAGCTCGAGATGGACTCCGTCCTGCGCGGCAAGGCCGGGCAGGCAACGGTGCGTCGGGATTCACAGGGACGTCTGGTGCCGGGCGCGATGATGCGCACGGTGCAACCCGTGCCGGGGCGGGACGTCTACCTGACGATCGATGCAGGGCTCCAGGAAATTGCAGAGGCCGCGCTCGAGCAGTCGATGACCACCACACAGGCCGTGGGCGGCGAGCTGCTGCTGGCTGATCCGCAGACGGGTGAGATCCTCGCGGCCGTCAGCCGCAAGGGCAACCTGCGCTCGGGCTCCTGGCGCGCAGTGACGGAGCCATACGAGCCGGGCTCGACACTCAAGCCGTTTACGATCGCCGCGCTGCTGACCGCAAACCGCGCGACCATGGCCGACAGTGTGTATGCCGAAGAGGGAGTGTACATGCTCGGCCGCCGCCGTCTTACCGACGACCATCCCTACGGCTGGCTCACGCTCGCGGACGCGCTGCGCGTATCGTCGAACATCGGTATCGCGAAGGTCGCGGCGAGGCTGTATCCGCGCGAGCAGTATCTGAACCTGCGCGACTTCGGCTTCGGTTCGCCGACCGGCGTCGAGTATCCCAGCGAGAGCGGCGGCCTGCTGCGCAAACCCGAGCGCTGGTCCGCAATGTCACCGGCGAGTCTCGCGATCGGCTACGAGATCAACGTGACGCCCCTCCAGATGGCGATGGCGTACGGCGCGCTCGCGAACGGCGGCCTGCTGCTCGAGCCGCACGTGATCCGCGAAGTGCGGGCACGTGATGGCCGTGTCACGCACGCGATGACGCCGCGCGCAATCCGCCGGGTCATTGCGGAGGACGTCGCGGCGAAGCTGCGTCCCGCACTGGTCGATGTCGTTGCATCCGGCACCGCCAAGGAGGCGTCGCTCGGTCCGTATGACGTGGCGGGCAAGACCGGCACGGCAAGGATCGTCGAGAACGGTCGCTACAAGCCGGGTGCACACACCGCTTCGTTCGCCGGATTCTTCCCCGCGGACGAGCCGCAGGTCGTGTTTCTCGTGAAGCTCGATGAGCCGCAGGGCGCGTACTACGGCGGCCTGGTCGCGGCGCCGGTCATCAAGGTCGCGCTCGAGGCAGCGCTGGCTGCGCGCAACACACCCATCGACCGCACACCGATCGCGCAGCGGCCGCCCGAGCTGCCGTCGACCGGTGCAATCCGTCTTGCCTCGAGCGTGACGTTCGCGCCCCGCCGGCAGTCGGAGCGGCCCGGTGCGACGGCGGTCGTGAAGCTGTCGGACCGCAAGGCTGCGCCCGCGGACAGCACGGCACTCGCGGTGCCGGAAACAAAGGGCCTGGCGCTGCGCGATGCCGCGCGCACGCTGCACGCCGCGGGATTCCGCGTGAGCATCGAGGGCACCGGCGACGTGCTGTCGACGACGCCGTCCGCGGGTGAGCTGCTCGGCCGCGGCCGGGTCGTGCACGTACGCGCAGGGAGGGGCGAGTGAGCAGCCGCCTGTCCGCCATCGCGTCGCGCCTCGAGCAGGCAGGTCTGCTCGTGCAGGCGCCCGCGCACGACACTGACGTGCTCGACATCACCGATGACAGCCGCGCGGTCCGCAATGGCTCGCTGTTCTGTGCGTGGGCCGGCAACAACACGGACGCGCACGCTTTCGTCGCAGGCGCTGCGTCGGCGGGTGCGGCAGGCGCGATCGTGGAGCGCGCGGTTCCGGATGCGCACGTACCGCAGATCGTCGTGCGGGACGGCCGGCGCGCCGCGGCCGTCGCTGCGGACGTCTTCTTCGGCGATCCGCAGCGGCAGCTCACGCTGGCGGGTGTCACCGGCACGAACGGCAAGACCACGACCGTCTGGATCCTGCGGCACCTCATGTCGTCACGCACTGCCGCGTCTCTCGGCACGCTCGGCGTGATCCTGGAGAACGGCGTGGTGCTGCCCGGCAGCGAGAAGCTGACGACACCGGGGCCGGTGGAGCTGGTCCGAACACTGCGGCTCCTGGTGGACCGCGGCGTGACCGCCGTCGCCATGGAAGTCTCCTCTCACGCACTCGACCAGGGCCGTGTGAGCACGCTGCGCTTCGACGCCGCCGTATTCACGAACCTGACGCGCGACCACCTCGATTACCACGGTACGCTCGAGGCATACCTCGCGGCCAAGCGCTCGCTCGTTGAACTGCTTCGCCCGAATGGCTGCGCCGTCACCAATGCAGATGACAGTGCGTGGGAAGGCCTCGGCGCGAAGGCACCGCGCGCACTGACATTCGGCCTGGACGCGGGCGCGGACGTGCGCTGCGAGAACCTGTCGCTCGGCAGCTTCGGCGCGCGCTTCACGATGCGCACGAGCGACTCGGCGACGTCGGTTCAGCTCCCGCTGCTGGGCGACTTCAACGTGCACAACGCGCTGGGTGCCGCGACCGCGTGCATTGCGATCGGCTTCGCGCCGTCGGATGTAGCGCGGTCTCTGTCGACCGTGCCGCAGGTGCCCGGCCGGCTCGAGCGTATCGCCACCACGCCGTGCCCTGTACTCCGCGATTATGCGCACACGCCGGATGCACTCGAGCGCGCATTGTCAACCCTCAGGCCCCTCACGGAAGGCCGCCTGATCGTCGTTTTCGGCGCCGGCGGCGACCGCGACCGGGGCAAGCGCCCGCAGATGGGCGCGGCCGCACAGCAGGGCGCGGACGTTGCAATTGTCACGTCGGACAATCCCCGCACAGAGGATCCGAACGTGATCATCGATGACATTACCGCAGGCATGAAGCACGGCTACGTGCGGATCGCCGACCGGCGCGACGCCATTGCGCATGCAATCTCCATTGCACAGCAGGAGGACGTGATCCTCCTCGCGGGCAAGGGCCACGAGAACTATCAGATCGTCGGCACCACGAAGCTGCCGTTCGACGAGCGCGTCGTCGTGCGCGAGCTCGCCGGAAAGGCGGGCGCATGAGCGCCTGGACCGATGCAGCCATGACTGCAGCCCTGGGTCTGCCCGCGAATGCGGGCGGCGAATCGATCCAGTACACGGGTGTGGGCACTGACACGCGCACGCTCCGCCGAGGCGATGTCTTTGTCGCACTGCGCGGCGAGAAGCATGACGGCCATGCGTTCCTGGGTGTGGCCGAGGCGAGCGGTGCAACAGCCGCGGTCGTGGACTCAATCCCTGAAGGCGCGCCCGCACTCACGTACTACGTCGTTCCCGATACACTGACGGCGCTCGGCCAGCTCGGCCGTTTCCAGCGCCGCCGGATGGGTGTGAAGGTATGCGCAGTCGCGGGCTCGAACGGCAAGACCACGACAAAGGAGCTGCTGCGCGCAGTGCTCGGCGGTGCGTTCCACGTGCATGCGACAGGCGGCAACTTCAACAACCTGATCGGCGCGCCGCTGACACTGCTGGCGACACCGACGGGCACGGACGTGGTGGTGTCGGAGATCGGTACGAACACGCCGGGCGAGATAGCAAAGCTGGCGGGCATCGTCGAGCCGGACGCCGCGGTGATCACGGGCATCTCGGAGGAGCACCTCGAGGGCCTCGGTGATCTGCGCGGCGTGCTGCGTGAAGAAGCATCGGTGCTGCCGTGGCTGTCGCCCGAGGGTACGGCGATCGTCGCGGACGAGCCGCCGATGCTCGCGGAGCATGCGCGTGTGCTGTTCCCGTCGGTGAAGGTGGCGGGTCTGAGCGAGCGAGCGGACGCGGAGCTGCGGGGCGAGGATGTGCGTCTGGACGATGAGGGGCGCGTGAGCTTCCGCTGGCAGGGCAACGACGTCGCATTGAAGCTGCGCGGGATGCACAACGCGCGGAACGCACTGCTCGCGCTGGGAATCGCGCAGGCGTGGGGGATCACGCCGGCCGCGGCGATCGCGAACCTCGAGGCGCTGCAGCCGCCGAAGATGCGCACGGAGTTCCATCGCTATGGCGACCTGGTCGTGATCGCAGACTGCTACAACGCGAATCCCGCGAGTGTGCACGCAGCGGTAGACCTGCTGGCGTCCATGCCGCGTGCGGGCGGTCGTGTGGCCGTGCTGGGCAGCATGCTCGAGCTCGGACCGACGAGCGCGGAAATCCATGCACAGGCCGCGCGCGACATCGCGGGCCGCGGCTTCGATCTGATCATTGCAACCGGCGCGTTCGTGGAAGCGTTCGCGCCGCTGAAGGACAGCCTGGGCGGCCGTCTCGTTTCCGAGTCGGATCCGCTTCAGGCGTGGACACACCTCGAGCCGGCGCTCTCCGGCTCCGAGGTTGTGTTGCTCAAGGGTTCGCGGGGCGTGGCACTCGAGAGACTGCTGCCGCGCTTCGAAACGAAATGGGGGTTGCTCCACCCGCACGGGGAGGCCTCAGGGCCGCGGGCTGCGCATCCTGCAACCGGTTCGCGTGATGAAGGGCGACCGGCGGAGCATCCCCGCGGTTCCACCGGAGAGAAGGTGTAGATGCTGTATCATCTGCTGACACCGCTCTCCGAGCAGTACGGTTTTCTGCGCCTGTTCGGCTACATCCTGTTCCGTGTGGCGATGGCTGCGGGCACGTCGATCCTGCTGTCGTTCGTGATCGGGCCGCCGACCATCCGCTGGCTGCGCGCCCTGCGCTTCGGCCAGGTCGTGCGCACGGACGGTCCGCAGAGTCATCTGCAGAAGTCCGGCACACCGACCATGGGCGGACTGCTGATCATCCTGTCGTGCGCGGTTTCGTCACTGCTGTGGGCGGACCTGTCGAACGACTACGTGATGGTGGCGGTCATCGTACTCGTGTGGCTCGCCGCGCTCGGCTTTCTCGACGACTACCTCAAGGTGGTGCGCCGCCGGCCCGAGGGCCTGGTCGGCCGCTACAAGCTGGTGGGGCAGGGAATGCTGGGCCTCCTCGCGGGTGCATACCTCCTGTTCTTCCCGCTCTCGCCGAACGTGCCCGCGCAGTGGACCACGGTCCCGTTCCTCGCGAACTTCCACGTCGTCATCCCCTACGTGCTGTTCGTGCCGTGGGTGATGTTCGTGCTGATGGGCGCGTCGAACGCTGTGAACCTCGCGGACGGCCTGGACGGCCTGGCATCGGGCCTCACGGCGATCGCAGCCGGCACGTTCGGCGTGTTCGCGTACCTGATCGGCAACAAGGTCTTCTCCAACTACCTGGGCCTCACGTTCCTCTCGGGGGCGGGCGAGCTGACCGTGTTCTGCATGGCGCTCGCGGGCGCTCTGCTCGGGTTCCTCTGGTACAACTGCCACCCCGCGGAAGTCTTCATGGGTGACACCGGCTCGCTGGCACTCGGCGGCGCGCTCGGCATTGTCGCGATCATGTTGAAGATGGAGTTCCAGCTGATCCTGATCGGCGGGATCTTCGTGCTCGAAGCTCTGTCGGTGATCGGCCAGGTCGCGTGGTTCAAGTATACGGCGCGCACGCGCGGCAAAGGCGAGCGTCTGCTGCTGATGGCGCCGCTGCACCACCACTTCGAGAAGCAGGGCTGGGCCGAGAGCAAGATCGTCGTGCGCTTCTGGATCATCGGCCTGTTCTTCTCGCTCATCGCCTTCAGCACGTTGAAGCTCCGCTGATGACGCGTGTGGGAGTCCTCGGACTAGCGCGCAGCGGTCGCGCAGCGGCGCAGCTCGCACTGCGGCAGGGAATGTCCGTCTATGCGACGGATGCCTCGTCCGGCGAAGAGCTGCGGCGCACCGCGGCAGAGCTGCAGAAGCAGGGTGCGGCTGTCGACGTCGGATCGCATTCCGCCGCGGCACTGGCCGAATGCGACGTCATGATCGTGAGTCCCGGCATTCCGCCCACGGCTCCGATCCTTCGCGAATCCGCCGTCGCCGGCGTGCCACGCATCTCCGAGCTCGAGTTTGCCTCACGCGCGCTGCGCTCTCCGATGATCGCGATCACCGGCACGAACGGTAAGAGCACGACGACGGCAATGACGTCCCACATCCTGTCGGGATGCGGCTTCACAGCGCCTGCCGCCGGCAACATCGGCACGCCGCTGTCCGAGATTGCGATGCGCGAGCCGCAGCCGGACTGGGTCGTGGTGGAAGCAAGCTCGTTCCAGCTCGCCGACATCGACACGTTCAGGCCGGCCGTGGGTGTGGTGACGAACCTCGCGCCGGATCACCTCGACCGGTATCCGGACGTAGCGACGTATTACGCAGACAAGGCCCGTCTGTTCGACAATGCAGACGGTGACAGCATATGGGTGTTGAACGCGGAAGATGAGGCGGTGTTGGCATTGCCTGGGGAGGCCGATGGAGCCCGTCTCGTCTTCCGCGTCAACACTCAGCTCGGGGGCAGCGAGCGGGGTGGTCATATCGATGCAGCCGGTCGGCTTGCCGTCCGGCTCGATGCCGGCGACGAGGTGCTGCTGCACCGCTCTGAGCTGTCCGTGATGGGAAGCCACAACGAGGCGAACGCGCTGGCCGCGGCGATCGCGGCGATGTGCGCGGGCGCATCCGCGGACTGCACGGCTTCAGGCCTGCGCACCTTCCGCGGACTCGCGCACCGCCTGGAGGTCGTCGCCACGCGCGACGGCATCGTGTGGATCAACGACTCGAAGGCGACCAACATCGATTCGACACTCGTCGCGCTGCGCAGCATGACCCGCCCGACCGTGCTGCTGCTCGGCGGCCGGCACAAGGGCGAGCCGTACACCCGCCTGCTGGACGAGATCGAGCGCGCGGTGACGGCCGTGATTGCATACGGCGAGGCGGGCGCGGAGGTGGAGAAGGATCTCACCGGATCGGTGCCGGTGATCCGCGTGACGGGCGGGTTCGAGGATGTCATGGCGCAGGCGCGGTCGCTCGCTGTTTCCGGCGGCGCGGTCCTGCTGTCGCCCGCGTGCTCCAGCTACGACATGTTCCGCAACTATGAAGAGCGCGGTGACGCGTTCCGCCGCCTGGTCCTGGAGAGTGCCGCGTGAGCCGGTCCGCTGCCGCCGCACTGCCGCGCCCGCGCGCCGTGAGCGAGCCCGCAGTCCGCTCGC
>DASUXU010000151.1:0-16131 GCA_036377735.1 Longimicrobiales bacterium | reverse complement strand
AGCGTGGTGCTCTTGCCGGAGCCGGTCGGGCCCGTGACCAGCACGAGCCCCTTGTTGAGCTGGCAGAAGCGGCGGATGCCCTCCGGCAGGCCGAGATCGTCCGCGGACAGAACTTTCGACGGGATCGTGCGCAGCACCGCGCCGTAACCCTTCCGCTGGCGGAACATGTTCACGCGGAAGCGCGCGACGTCCGGGATCTCGTACGCGAAGTCCACGTCGTTCGTCTCCTCGAACGTGGCCTTCTGTGCGGGCGTGGTGATCTCGAAGAGGAGTGCCTGCACGTCAGCCTGCGTGAGCTCGCGGAACTTGACGCGCTCGAGGTGGCCGTGATGCCGGTAGATGGGCGGTGACCCGACGGTGATGTGCAGGTCGGAGCCCTTCTGGGACACCATGAGCTTCAGGAACTGATCGATCTGTGCCATGTCAGCGAGCCATCGGGCGCAGCTCCCAGACCAGCGAATCGCGGTCGCGGGAAACTGTCAGCAGCCAGTTGATGCCGGCGCGCTCGAGCGCTGCGCGATCGGGTGTGCCGGCGAAGTATGCAAAGGAGATCGGTGCGGTGCCCATCACCGCGCCGATCCTGTCGTCGCCCGCAGGCATGTCGACAGTGATTGCGTCGAATGCATACGCCTCGAGCGCATTCACGAAGAAGTCGCCTTCCGGGCGGATGCTGAAGATGCCCGGAACATCCACGACCGGTCCGACGTGTGCCGAACGCACGTCCCCGCCGAATACGAGGATCGGAAGCTGCGGCAGCAGGTCGTGTGCGACGTCATCACTGCCGCCCGGCATTGCGACGCGCGCCTGCGTGCTGCGCGCGATCAGTCTGAGCTCCGCCGCAACCGATGGCGGCAGCGTGACCGTCGTCGCACGGCGGGATGGTGCAGCCTTGCGCGGCTGCAGCAGGAACTCCGAGCCGCCGTCGCTGAAGGAGACCTGGACGTCCACGACCGTATCCGATCCGCCGCGACTCAGTGTGGCCTCGTACAGGCTGACGCCGCCCTTGCTGGAACCCGCCATGTCGAACGGCGACGGATCCAGCATGTCCTCGAGCAGCGTGGCCCATCCTTCCATCAGCGGCGTACGTCCGCGCCCGTCGGGCGTCTGGAACCAGCCCATTGCGTGGCCGGCGCGAACGGAGATGCCGATGCGCGATGCACCACTCTCGAACGCCTGGCGCATGAAGCCCGTAAACGAATCCGGCGTCACGTCCTCGCGCGGCTGCGTGATCCCGCCATAGATCGTGCGGATCAATTCACGGATGCGTGATGCAGATGCAAGCGCCATCTCGACCTCGAGACCTGTGCGCGCGGCGAGGTCGTCGAGTGTGGCGTTGTCGAGCGGATCCGCGACGACAACCGTGAGTGTGCGCCCCGCCTTGACGATCGGCACAGCCAGGTGCGCGAGCGCCCAGTCGGCCGCGACGAGCGCCGCGGCTTCGCGGTCGACGGCGGCGGCGTTCGGGAAGATGAACGGGAGGTCGAACTGGCTGGCGAGCGCCCAGTCGATCTCCTCGGCGCTCATGATGCCGAGCGCGACGACCCCCTGCCCGAAGAAGCCGCCGTTCGTGCGCTGGTAGTCCAGCACGCGGTCGACTTCCGTCTGGTTGATGCGACCGGACTCGAGCAGTATCTCGCCGAGCTGCCGTCTGCCTGCCATGCGTCCTCCGTCAGAGCCCCGACGCACGGATCTCGCGGCAGACCCAGTCACCGACGGCGACCGTGTCCAGCTCGCCGCCGAGATCGGGCGTCGTGTTGTTGCTGGTTACTGCCTTCTTCACCGCGCGCTCCACACCCGCGGCCGCATCGCCATGTCCGAGATGCTCGAGCATGAGTGCGGCCGTGAGAATCGCTGCGAGCGGATTCGCGCGTCCCGTACCGACCAGGTCGGGTGCAGAGCCGTGCACCGGCTCGAACAATCCCGTCTTCCCCGGATGCAGCGATGCGGACGGCGCGAGACCGAGACCGCCAACGAGCGCGGCGGCGAGATCACTGAGAATGTCACCGAACAGGTTCGGCGCGACGATCACGTCGTACTTCGACGGGTGCAGCACCATGTCGAGCGCGAGCGCATCGGCGTACACGGCGTTCTGCTCGATGCCGCTGTACTCGATGCCGACTTCCCTGAACGTGCGCCGGTACAGTCCGCCGGCGAAGCGCATCGCGTTCGCCTTGTCGGACAGCGTCACCTTCTTCCGGCCCGAGCGCTGTGCGTACTCGAACGCAGCGCGGATGATGCGCTCCGCACCCTTGCGGGTGTTGAGGTCCTCCTCGATCGCGACCTCGTCCTCCGTCCCCTCCTTGAACGTGCCGCCCATGCCGACATACGGGCCTTCCGTGTTCTCGCGGAAGACGATGATGTCGACATCTTCGGGTGTCACATCCTTCAGCGGCGACAGCCTCGACTCGTAGAGACGGACCGGCCGGAGGTTGATGTAGAGGTCGAGCTTGAAGCGCATGCCGAGCAGGATCTGGCGCGCGTGCTCGTTGGACGGAACGCGCGGATCACCGATCGCGCCTAGAAAGATCGCGTCGTAGTCGGTGCGCAGCTGCTCCATCTCGTCGTCCGTGATCGCGGAGCCGGTGCGCAGGTAGCGCTCGGCGCCGAGATCCCATTCGACCATGTCGAGATTGATTCCTGCTTCGTCCGCCACGCAGGCGAGGACCTTGGCGGCCTCGGCTGTGACGTCTACGCCGATCCCGTCGCCGGGGATGAGTGCAATGCGTGCCATAGGCGGGAAAGATACCACGGCGCGCGGCAGCGGGTCCAGCCGGGGCGCGCCTGCCGGAAGCTCAGCGGGCGGCGACTGTGATCGTGCCCCGGACGCCGTGTGTGGGACAGCGGAAGGGATAGTCGCCCGGCGGCGCCCCCTCGAAGCTCATGACCCAGCGGGACTCCGCCGCGAGCAGCGGCGGGCTGCGGAGCTGACCCGTCCGCTCGAGGAATTCACGCGCGTCCGGACTCATTGCATCGC
The DNA here is from genome assembly GCA_036377735.1 of Longimicrobiales bacterium. Taxonomy (GTDB): domain Bacteria; phylum Gemmatimonadota; class Gemmatimonadetes; order Longimicrobiales; family RSA9; genus DASUXU01. The sequence goes on along the minus strand of DASUXU010000151.1, from coordinate 13,157 downwards.
CGTCGAACGCTACTGCATGAGAGCCCGCATCGGAGGAGATGAACCTCACGACGTCGCTTACACGGATGGTGGTATTGCCGGGCTCGAATTCTTCGCGCTTCGTGCGGTCGATCCGCACGGTTGCGACGCGCACACTGTCCGGAAGTCGAACGGTATCCGCGTTCAGCTCGAGCACGCGCGGGCCGCGGTCCCGTGAACCGCCCGGGCCGCCGTCGCCACAGGCCGCGACCATGAGAACCAGGGCCAGCGCGATCACTTCATTTCTGTGTCGGATCACTGAATGTCCTTCGGGTTGGTCTCTGCTTCATTCCCCTGATGCGACGGGCGTGCCACACGCGACACAGAACGCCCAGTCCGGCTCGAGCGCCTCGCCGCAGCCAGAGCACGGCCTCACCGACTGGTCACCGCCGCAGAACGGGCAGAACCGCAGGTTTCGCATGGGCGGCAGGGCCGATGCGCAGAATGAGCACGTTGCGTGCTCGGGGGTTTTTTCTTCAGGCGACGTCGTCTCTGCGGTCCGTCCGGGATCCGCAGCACCGACATGCTCGCGCAGGTCGGACGGCTGTTCCGCCGGTTGCGCGTTTTTCGGGGTTGCAGGTGCGACAGGGTCAAGCTCTGCGAGCGCGGTCCAGTCGGGCGCCGTGTGCTGCGCCGGCTGCTCCTCCGGCTCCTCGAGCTGCTCGCGCACCCAGTCCGCCCCCGTGGTGGACGGATTGAGGATGACGTCACACGCGGCGAACTCGCGGTACATGCCGACATCGGGATTGGGCGAGTCGAGCTCCTTTTCCAGCCGCTCCCGCGCCTTTGCCGGCTCGAGCAGTGTGAGACCATCGACGCCGGCGAGCAGACGGGTGAGCGCATGCTCGTAGTCCGCGTTCATCTCGAAGCCGAGAACGGTGCGCACGGTGCGATAGGGCGCGAGCTGCTGATAGATCTCCGCGACCGTAACGGGCGATGCGAACGGGTCGTCGCGCTTCGCGCGCAGTGCATCGACGATGTAGCGATGGAGCCGCTGCACGGTGTCCTTCAGCTCACTGTCTTCGTCCGCCATCTCGTTCGCCACGATGTTCAGCTTCCGTTCTCGAGTTGCGTCCTGGCCTCGCGCGGCGCGCGCTTCAGGACTTCCGCGGCAGATGGGTCACCGGCGGCGCGCAGTGCGCGCACGAGGCCGACCCAGTTGCGCGCGTCGGACGGCTCCAGCTCCTGCGCCCGGCGGTATGCCTCGATTGCCGGTCCCGGCTTCTTCAGGTCCATGAACGCGTGGCCCATCTCGCGCAGCACGTCCGCGTCCTCGGGCGCGAGCTTGCGCGCTGCGTTCAGCATCTGCGCCGCGTCCGCCGGCCGGTTCTGCACGCGCAGCACGCGGCCGAGATAGAGCCGTGCCGTAACGTTGTCCGGGTCGTCCGTCAGCACCGCGCGGAATTTCTCCTCCGCAGTGCCCATATCCTTCTGCCCGAATGCGACGATGCCATCCTGCATGTCGGAGGAGTGGCCGCGCAGAAGAGCGAAAGATGCCCAGGCGAGGAGTGCCAGTCCAGCCACGATGGCGAGCGGCAGGACCGAACGGCCCGCAATGGAGTGGCGACTGCTCGTGACGGCGTGCGGCTCCTCGTGGAGCTGACCGCGTGCGACCGCTGCGTGGACCACGTCGCGCACGGGTGCGTCATCGTGCGTCTGCCGGTGCGGCTGGTTGTGTGACTGCGCTGGCGTGCGGAGATGCGACTGCAGTGTGTCGACCGTGCGGCGTGCCGTGTCGGCATCGGCCGCGCGCACGTCACCGGTTTCTGCACGGGTGCGCACCTGCTCCAGCTCGTGCAGCATGCCCGCGAGCTCGAGCGGGATCAGGTCGTGCCGCCGCAGAGCGATGAGCAGGCGGTCGAGCGGCAGGTCCTCGGTGGAGAGGGCCGCGAGGCGGAGGTCGTCGGGCGCGGTAGTGGAAGCGCGCAGGAGCTGACGGAGAGAACGCTCCACAGCCTGGCCGATGGCCTGAAGCGACTCCGCCAGCTCCTGCGTTGTGCGATACGTGTCGAGCTTGTCGATCGACGCTTCGACCGCGTTGAGCGGCGCAAGCGCGCGATCCGGACCGGTCATGGAATCAGTACTCGATCTGCCAGTAGCCGGCGCGTTCACCGGCCATCAGGAACTCCTTCGGGTCCTCGGCCGGCAGCGCGACACCCATGCGCGCATGCGCTTCTGCCGCCTGCCGCTGCATGAACTGTGCGACACTCTCACCCGGCTCGCCGCGCACACAGCAGATCTGCATTACCAGGTCCTGCCACGTGCCCGTGAACGTGCCGCCCTCCGGAAGCTGAACGCGGTGCGGCTCGATCTCACGCCGGACCGTGTGCTCCATCAACTCTGCCGCTTCCTCGTTCTCCGCCGCCGACTCGATCTCCGCGAGCAATTGCTCGATCGGGTCCGGCTCCGTCTCCAGCTCCTCGAGACGCTTCTCCCAGCAAACGAGCTCTGCGGCACCCGGCTGTGTCCCGGTCAGTGCGCGCTTCAGCTCGATCAGCCGCCAGACCGCCAGCGAATCGAAATGCTCAGCGACGGGGACCCGCTCGAACTCACGCGCGGCGCCCGACCAGTCGCCGCGGTCATAGAGCAGGTGGGCGAGGTAGATGCGGGCTTCGTGGTAGACGGGGTCCAGGTGCAGCGCACGGCGGAGCTGACGGCGGGCGCCTGTCTCATCCTCCAGCCGGTGCAGCGTGAACGCATACGCCGCCGCGGCCTCCGCACTGTCCGTGTGACGGGTGACGATCTCCTCGAAGACGACCCTGGCTTCCTCATAGAGCCGCTCGCGGTAGAGCGCGCGACCCATGGTCATCATCAGGTCCAGGTCCTCCGAGCACGTCTCACGGGCCTTCCGGAACAGCGCGACCGCCTCGTCCTCCTCACCGAACCGCAGCAGCGATTCGCCCAGCCCCACCAGGCCGTCTTCGTGTTCCGGATCCAGGACCAGCGCCCTCTCGAACGACTGCTTCGCCCAGACAAACTCCTCACGGGCCAAGCGGGTGTAGCCCATACCGACATACAGCTCAACCGAGTGCGGATACAGACCCAGCGCCTCCTTCAGGACGTCCAGGGCCTGGTCATACTCTCCGTTGTCGTACAGTCGGTGCGCGCGTTCGTCATACTCCTCGGAGCTGAGGAACGGAGTGGCCATTCAGCGCCTCCAACGTCACCAGTGGTAGGGAACGACGTAACCGATCGGGGGTCGTTGGAACACAGTATAATGCGGCCCCATCATCGGAACAACCCCATATGTTGTGGTCCTGCCACCGTCTGGCCGATCCACCCGGACCGCGCCGGCCACCCGTGGCGGGGTGGCTTTGCGGCGCCGAGTACCTGGCGCTTTCACCGGCGCCGGCGGGCGCACGTCTGCCGGCTCGTGTTTCCTGCCGCTCCGCCGCCCGCGGTCGGGCCAGCCGCTGCTGTTTTGATGCTGTGCAGACCCGGTTCGTTCGCGTCCGCGAACACGCTGCAATGCGACGTGCGTACCAGCCCGACTAGATGCGTGCCGCGGATGTCGTTTGAGAGTGAAAACTGCGTTGCTGTGCTTGCTGTGCGATGTGCGAGCGGGCCATGTATTGCGATCTCTTTAGCGCATCCTGCGCACAAATTATCCGTTGGAGGCGGCGTCTGTTGTGCGCGAACGGCGGTCGGGCGCGCAACTTGACGAACGGTTAGCGGACCGGGATTATCGGAGCTTCGGCGAGTCGTCCGTCGTCGCCATTCACAGGGGGTGTAATGCTTAGTTGGTTGAGGCGCAAAAAGATCAGCGGCCGCGCAAACCGTCGCCTGATGGTCGCACTGGCGCGCGCAGAGGAGGAGCTGATCGAAACGCACGTCATGAACGCCCTCGCCGTGATGGACACGCTCGAGGACGAGATGTCGATGGGTCACGCCCTCGAGCTGTACCTCGAAGCGATGGACCCGGGCGATCCGCGCTCGACGATCATTGCGAAGCGCGTACTGGCAAGACTGGAAGAGGAAGAAGCCGGCCGCATGCGCGATGCGCGGCGCCGTCGCAACATGCGGGTGGAGGAAGATGACGATCTCGACGACGAATAACCGTCTCTCTTAACAACGAACTATTTCGCACGAAGAGCGCGAAGGGAACGGAAAGAACGGACTAACAACGGATTCTTATTCTTTCAACAACAAATTTCAGGCTGCGTTGTACTTCCCCGCCTCTCACGCAACCGAATCACCGAAGGTAATGCACGACACGTTGCTCGCCGCGCCGAGAAAGAAAATAAATCCGTTCCTTCTGCTCTTGCTTCGTTGTATCCATTGTCCGTTCTTTCCGTAAGCCCTTCGTGCCCTTCGTGCGAGATAAGAATCCGTTGTTCAGCGACGAGATGCCGGCTTGCCGGAAGCACTGTCGGCGGCTTTTTCCGTCGATGGCGCAGGCGCGGCGGGTGTGGGCTTGACGGCTGCGGCGAGGCCTTCGATGGACTTGCCGCGCTGCTGCCAGTATGCCTGCAGCTTGTCGATGGTCGGATACGTGTCGTGGTCGTCCATCTTGTACTGCGTGACGGGCGAATACACCCAGCTTCCGGTGGGCAGGCCGAGCCGATTGCGGTCGCGCGGAATGGGGTAGCGCTCGAAGGGCTTCCCGTACTTCCGGTTGAGATAGAAGTTGATCGCGTTGCCAACGTGTCCGGACGGGACATAACCGTGCTCGCCGTACTGCACGAACATCGCGGCAACGATCTCGGGGTGCTTCCCCCTGGGGCCGGCCATGCCGACGAACCAGGCGTGATCGGTGGATGCGGGGCAACCCTGACAGGACTGGGCCGTACCGGTCTTGCCGAGGAAATCCCAGTTCTCGAGACGGCTGAGTGCTGCAGTACCGCCGGGTCCTACGACGAGGCGCATGCCCTGTCGCATGTAGTCCAGGTTTTCGTCGGTAACGTTCAGCTTGAACGAGACCTTCGGCGGCTCGTCGAACATGGCGAGACGCGGCTCGAACGCGACGCCGTCCGGACGCGCCAGCGCGACGTACATCTGCGCCATCTTGATCGGTGTCATGACGACGGCGCCCTGGCCGATCGACATCGTCATGATCTCGTTCTCATTCGGTGCATAGCCGTAGTTCTTCTCGAACCACTCCATGCTCTTCGGGAACGTATTTGACTGTTCAGCCGGGAGGTCGATCCCCGTCGGTTCCGGGAAGCCCATCCGGGTGCCGACCTCCATGAATCGCTTGAGGCCGATCCTGATGCCGACCTGGTAGAAATAGACGTCGCACGAATTCAGAATCCCCTTCACGAGATTCTGCGGACCATGCACGCCCCAGCACTTCGCATAACGCCCGAAGGTCATGCCGCCGGTGCACGGTATCGGCATGTACTCTTCGGGCTTGATGACACCGAGGTCCAGCGCCATGGCGGACATCATGAGCTTCCACGTCGATGCGGGCGGCTGGCGCGCGCCGGTGCCTGACGCGCGATTGAGCAACGGCTTGTCGGGATCGGTGTTCAGGCGGTTGAAGTTCTCGTAGTCGATGCCGCCCGTGAACAGGTTGGGGTCATACGACGGCTGACTGTAGAGCGCGAGCACGCCACCGGTCGCCGGATCGAGTGCGACGAATGCTCCATTTTTTCCCGCGAGGTCAGGGCTCGTGTTGAAAAGCTCCTCGACATATTTCTGGAGGTCGAGGTCGAGTGAGAGCTGAAGGTCGCGGCCCGGGATCGGCGGCAGACTCTCTGCATCTGGCAGCCACTCGATGATCTTGCCGCTCGCGTCCACCTTCATGTAGCGCTTGCCGGGCGTGCCACCGAGCAGCTCCTCATACTCCCGCTCGAGACCCGCCTTTCCGATGAGACGACCCTGCTCGTATCCCTTGAAGCGAGCGAGTGCGGTGTCGCGTGCATCGATCTCGGCGACGTACCCGATCAGGTGTGCAATGGCGGAACCTGCGGGATAGCTGCGCTTGGCGTACTCGTTGATGACGACCTCGGGGAACATGTAGCTGCGCTCCTGGAGGCGTGCGATCGCTTTCGCGGGCGCGTCCGTCATGAGCGGCATCGGGTAGTTCGTCGCGAGGCGCCATTTCCGGATGGCGACGGTGATATGGTCGTCCGTGAGGCCGAGAATGGGGCGGAGGCTGTCGATCTGCGCGCGCATGCGCTCGCTCGGCTTGCCGGTACGCGTGCTCTCTGCGTCCGGCATGATCTGGATCTGGTATGCCGGTACGTTCTCGGCGATGATCTGGCCGTGGCGGTCGTAGATGGTGCCGCGCGGTGCGGGCACGGTGAGCGGGCGCATGCGGTTGGTGCGCGAAGTCTTTGCGAGCTCGTCGCCGTTGACGACCTGGAGGCGGGCGAGTGCGCCCGTGAGGAACATGACGGTGAGAATGACGACCGCGCGCGCGCCGCGGCTGCGACGCACGCGCTGCGCACGCGGCGTCGTCAGGCGTCCAGTTCGTTCCATGGTTCCTCCGGTGGTTTACAGCAGCAATTCGTTTCGGTCTACACCGGGCGCAGCGTCAGGAGCCATGGAGTCCGGATTACGGAGCGTCGAAAGAGACTCCGCACTCCGGACAGACGAACTCGCGGCCGCGCCGACGGAGGCCGACGATGCGAGTGCCGTGCCGCGGGCACAGGATCTCCGTACCGCCCTCGAGCTGCGCGTGGACCGCGCGCTTTTCCTCGTCGGTGGCCGGCGGAATGTCGAACATCTTCCGCTGCGCGCACTGCAGGCACTCGAACCAGACCTCGCCGCCGCCATCCGGCTTCGTGCTGACGCGGACGACCTCGGAGAAGCCGCCGCAGCCGACGGGGCACGGCACCATCTCGCCCGCCATGTAGTGCGTCAGCGGATCCGTCGCGACGAGCGGCGGAGACGGCTTAACGGCCTCGTCCTTCCGCTTCTTCTTCTTCTTGGGCTTCTTCTCCGGCTCCACGATCAGGAGCAGGGATTTCTTGCCGCCCTTCCGCTTGCGACGGAGCTCCTCGATGGGGTCACGCCGGCGACGCTTCTTCTTCGGCGGCGCGCCGTCCACGCCAAGCGCTTCGTCATCGAGCGCGACGGCATCCGGCTCATCCTCGTCGCTGCGCTTCTTCTTCCGGCCGACCACGGCCTCTGCCAGCGCGGCCAGCCCGGCGCCCGCAACGGACGCGGCCTTTTCGGCGATCGACGCCTTCTTTGCCTCGGCCTTCTCTTCCGCGGCGCGCTGCTTCTGCTCGGCGATCTCGCGCTTCGCGGCTTCCTTCGCCTCCGCCTTCGCGCGCGCGGCCTCTTCCTTCGCCGCGATCGCGGCCTGCTTCGCGGCCGCCTTCTCGGCCGCCTTCTCGGCAGCGACCCGCTCACGCTCGATACGCTTCGCTTCCGCGGCCTGCGCGCGCGCTATCTTCGGATCGATCGCCTTTACGGCCTTCCCCGCCGGCGCCTTTACTGCGCCCTTCTTCACCGGCGCGGCCTTGGCGGGCTTTGCGCCCTTTTTCGCGGGCGGCGCGGCGCGGCCGGTCTTCGATGCGGCCTTCTTCGGCGGTGCGTACTTCGCACTGCCACGCGCGGGCGCGCGACCCTTCGCCGCGGTCCTGGATGCGGAGGTCTTCGGGGCCGGGGTCTTCGAGGCCGAGGTCTTCGACGCGGGACGTGAGCCGCGCGTCGCGGCCTTGCCGGCCTTCGTCGGGGTGCGGCCTCCCTTCGCAGGCGACTTCTTCGCCGATGCCTTCTTCGCCGGTGCCTTCGCCTTCGTCGCCGGGCGCTTCGGCTGGCTCTTCGAGACCGCCTTCTTCACCGGCTTCTTCGCGGGGGGCTTTGCCGTCTTCGCGGATTTAGCCGCTTTCGCCGGCTTGCCGGAGGCCGACTTGCCGGCGGTCTTCTTCGCGGCGGACCGGCCCACGGGCTTCGAGGCCTTTTTCACGGTGGTCTTACGCACGGGCTTCGTGGACTTCGCCGAGCGCGTAGATGCGGACCGGGATGCGGAAGAACGGGAAGCCGACCGGCTGGTGGCCTTCTTGGTCTTGGATTTGGCCTTTGCGGCCATGCGTACCTCCGGCTATGCGCGCGTCGCTGTTCGCCCGCAGGGTGCGGGAGAGGCGGCTTCGCCGCGCAAAGATAGTGTGCGAGTGGCGATTTCCGCCACCAATGGAACACGGATTGTCCAGTTCATCACGAACGGATCGGATGCCTGGACGAAGCGCGCGGCGCACCGACGAGGTCGAGGCCGTAGCGCGTCAGCTTCTCATACAGAGTCGCGCGGGAGATCCCGAGCGAGCGGGCCGTCTTCGAGCGGTTGCCGCCGTGGTGGGCGAGCACGCGCGCGATGTGGCGGCGCTCCACCTCCTGCAAGGACAGGTCCGCTTCCGGTGCGCCGGTGTCGGAGTGCGTCGCCATGAGGATTTCCGGCGGCAGGTGTCCGGCGCGCACCTCTTCGGCGTCCGGATTCATGAGCTGGACACGCTCCAGCACGTTGCGCAGCTCGCGGATGTTGCCGGGCCACGGGTACTGATACAGCAGCGAGAGCGCGTCCGGCGTGAAGCGGGCGGGTCCACGCCCGCCTTTGCGACGCAGGTCCAGCAGGAGCCGGATCGCGAGGTCTGCGATCTCCTCGCGACCGCGCTCGCGCAGCGGCGGAAGCCGGAGCGGCAGCACGGCCAGGCGGTAGAACAGGTCCTCCCGGAACGCGCCCTCGCGCGTCGCGGCCTCGAGGTCGCGGTTCGTCGCCGCGATCAGGCGAACGTCCACCTCGATCTCGCGCGTGCCGCCCAGCCGCCGGAATTTCCGGCTCTCCAGCACCTTCAGCAGCTTCGGCTGCAGCTCCGCCGCCAGGTCTCCGACTTCGTCGAGGAAGAACGAACCCGTGTTCGCGACCTCGAGCAGGCCGCGCTTCTGCTCCTTCGCATCCGTGAACGCGCCCTTCTCATGGCCGAACATCTCGGAGTCGACGAACGTCGCAGAAAGTCCGGCGCAGTTGATCTCGACGAACGGCGCGGCCGCGCGGCGCGACTGCGCGTGCAGCATCTGCGCGACCCAGCCCTTGCCCGTGCCCGATTCGCCCGTGAGCAGCACCGTCGTGTCGCTCGCGGCGAGGAGCTCGACCTGGCGCGCGATGTCGCGCATCTGCGCACTGCGACCCAGCGCAGCCAGCCCCGTGCTCTCCGCCTGGCGCTCCGCGAAATAGCGGTTCCGCCGTCGCAATTCGACTTTCTCGTACGCACGCTCCGACGCGGCCTCGAGATGCTTCAGCTCCACCGGCTTCGTCAGGAAGTTCTCCGCACCCAGACGCATCGCCTCCACCGCGGTCGCGATGTCGGCATGACCCGTCAGCATGATCACCGTCGCATCCGGATCACGGGTACGGATCACCTCCAGCAGCTGGAGGCCGCTCAGACCGGGCAGGTCGATGTCCAGCAGCACCAGGTCGGGACGCTCCCGCTCGTACAGCGCCATCGCTCCCTTCGCCTCGGCAGCGCGCTGGACCAGCCATTGCTTTCCCTCGAAAAATCGGCACAACACGGACAGGACCTCCGGGTCGTCGTCGACCAGGAGGATGGTGCGGTTCAAGTGTCAGGGCTCCGGATTCCGGGATATGGACAGTGTATCGGAATCAGACATAGGAGCATCTTCGGGCGCGGAGCGCAACAGGCGGACCCGGGTAATCCGACGATCCTCGACATCGTCGACCTGGAGACAGGTGCCATCGCCGAGCGGAACCTCGTCCCCGGCGACCGGCACGCGGCCGAGCTCGCCGAAGATGTAACCGCCGACCGTATCGAAATCTGCCTCCGGCAGCTCCAGCCCGAACCGCTCATTGACCTCGGAGATGCTGGCGCCGCCGTCAATCAGGACCTCGCCGGCCGGCGTGATCTCGAACTCGGTCTCGGGGAGGTCGTGCTCGTCGTAGATGTCGCCGACGATCTCCTCCAGGATGTCCTCGAGGGTGACGAGTCCCATGGTGCCGCCGAACTCGTCGAGGACGATCGCCATGTGGACGCTCTTCGTCCGGAGCTCGGCAAGGAGCGCATCGATGCGCTTGGTATCGGGGACGAAGATGGGCTCGCGCAGGAGCGAGGGCAGATCGAAGTCGCCCTTGCGGACCACCGTCGCCAGCAGGTCCTTCACGAGGAGAATGCCGATGATCTCGTCGAGCGTGTCCTCGTACACCGGAATCCGTGAATGCCCTTCATCGGAGGCGAGGCGGAGGACGTCGTCGCGTGAGGCATTGATGGGGAGTGCGACGATGTCCGGGCGCGGCGTCATGACTTCGCGCGCCAGGGTTTCGCGGAACTCGAACACACCGGCGATCATCTGCTCCTGGTCGGACTCGACGATCCCCTCCTCGTGGCTCTGCTCGACGAGGAGCCGGAGCTCGTCGACGGAGTGCGCGAGTGCGTGCATGCTCGTGGGCTTCATGCCGAACAGCCGCATGACCGCGTTGGCCGATCCGCTCATGAGGCGGATGAAGGGCTTGAGGATGCGCGCGAAGAGCTGTGTCGGCGCGACCGTCCAGAGGGCAATGGCTTCGGCGCGCTGGATGGCCACCATCTTCGGCACCTGCTCACCGATCACCACGTGCAAAAACGTCACGATGAAGAGCGTGATGATCGTGCCGATGATGTGGGATGCGACGCCGGGATCGCCGAGGAACGGCACGGCTGCGATCGCCGGCTGGAGCTGCACGACGTATGGCAGCAGCAGCGCGTGGAGCGTGCCTTCCGCGATGTAGCCGATCGCGATCGATGCGACCGTGATGCCGAGCTGTGCGGTCGAGATGAAGCTGTCGGGCTCGTCGAGCGCGCTCAGGACGCGGCCCGCGCGCGTGTCACCCGAGCGTGCGAGCTGCTCGATGCGGGTGCGGCGGGTGGCTACAAGGGCAAACTCGGCGGCGACGAAGTAGGCGTTGATGCCGACGAGCACCAGCACCGCGAAGAGCTTGAGAACAGTACTGGCAGGGTCCATAGGAGCGGCCGATCCGCGTGCGACCGGGAGAGAGGTCGCACGCCGTCACGTTACGCCGCGTTTGCGTCCTGTGTGGCGCGTGCGGTGTGGTCTGCGCCGTGGGGAATGACCGGCTGGCAGAAGCGGAGTCCTGCGCCGCGCAGCTGCTCGAGCTCCTGGCTCGTCAGCTCCGGGTGCCGCTCCTTCATGAAATCCATGGTTTCGTCGATCCACTCGAGCTGGTCGTCGGCGTGGGCCTTGATGACGCCGCATTGCTGAATGGCACTGAACAGCTCGTCACGCGCACGGTCGAGGGTGGACTGCGGACCGCGCTCGGGGCGGCTGTGAATCCGTCGCTTACGTGTCAAATCCGGCTCCTTGCTGCGAGAATCCTGCGGCCTTGTTCGAAAAGGCTCTTTAGCCATGAAATCTAGCACAATTCAGGGCTTCTGAAAAGGCGGAATTCCGGGGAATTCCCGGACATGCCTTCGCAGGATCCCCGGACCTGCCTTCGGAGTGTCGGTTTTGGCGCACCCTGACATGGATGTGGCCCGCAATACTGCATGAGATCCGGTCAAAGCCTGCTTTTCGCATGTAGTAATCGGTCAACTCCGAAGAAGTCCGACGCTCCGAAGGGTGGTCCGGAAGGGTGGTCAACTGTCCACAGGCGGAGGTTTTTGTGGACGTGCGGTAGTTGGGCGCCGGATATGGCGGTCGACAGACCACAGCGCGCGGGCGAAGACGGTTCTGTGGTCAGGGGACCGCCAAATACGGCGCGAGGATTCCGCGGTACTGCGAAAATACGTCGTCGTGGGCGATTGACGCCGCGCCCTTGTCTTCCGTTGTCGCCGGGATCCGCGCGGCCGTAGCTTGCCGCGGATGAGAGGGATGAATTGACTCGCCGGGATACGCTGCTGGGGGATGTGCGGATCCATTCGGTGCACGCCGGTGAGGGACCGCCGGTGGTGCTGCTGCATGGGTTGTCGGGGTCGCACAACTGGTGGCGGTACACGGTCCCTGCGCTGGCGAAGCGGTATGCGGTGCACGTGCCGGAGCTGGTGGGCTTCGGCCGGAGTCGGGGGCGCGGCCATCCGGGAATCGAGCAGATGGCGCGGCTGATGAGGTCGTGGCTGGCCGAGATCGGTGTGGAACGGGCTCACCTGGTGGGTCACTCGATGGGCGGTCAGATCGCGGTGCACATGATCGCGAATGGCGTAGCGGCGCGAACGCTGACGCTGGTGTCGGCATCGGGACTGCCGCGGAATCTGACTGTGAAGGAGATCGCGCGGTTCGTGGGTGGTGCACTGCCGCCGCGGTCGTGGGGTGCGCTGGAGTTCATACCTACGATGGCGGTCGATGCACTGCGGAGCGGTCCGACCCGGCTGCTGCGCGCATCGGTGGCTTTGCTGTCGGACGACGTGACACCGCTGCTGGAGCACGTGCAGTGTCCGTCGCTCGTGATCTGGGGCGCACTGGACCCGCTGGTGCCGCTGTCGCACGGCGAGCGGTATGCGAAGCTGCTGGGTGGCGCGCGGCTGGTCGTGGTGGCGGATGCGGCGCACAACGTCATGGCGGACCGGCCGGAGGAATTCAATCGCGTGCTGCTGCGTTTCCTGGATGACAACACGATGAACGGCGCGCATGGCGGGTGATGTCCTTCGGCGCGTGATGCTGCCGAGCGGTGAAGCCGCATATCGCGAGGTGGGCGACGGGTTCCCTGTCGTCATCGTGCCGGGGCTCGGTCTGACGAGCCGGTTCTATGAGAACAGTTACAACACGTTTGCACGCGCAGGTCTGCGTCTGGTCGTGCCGCACCTGCCGGGCACGGGCGGCACGCCCGGCCCGCGCACGGGTGTGGACCCGGACGCCGTCGCAGAATTCATGGCGGAGTTTGCAGCGGCGCTGAAGCTGCCGCGTGCGCTGTACGTGGGTCACTCGCTGGGCGCGCAGGCGGTGCTGCTGCTGGCGACGCGCGCACCGTCACTGCTGGCAGGCATTGCACTGGTTGGACCGACAGGTAGTGTGCATGCGCGGCCGCTGCTGCGTCAGGCGAAGGGACTGCTGGCAGAGAGCGTGCGAGTACACCCTGCGATAATCGGCGCGGTTGCGCGCGACTACCTGCGCGTGTCGCCGGCGAGGTATCTGGGCACGTGGATCCGGCATCGCGATCCGGTGGCGGAGGGCCGGCTGCCGGAGATCGAGGTCCCTGCGCTGCTGCTGATCGGCGGCCGCGACGGCGTGATCGACCGCGACTACGTCGC
>DASUXU010000150.1:0-2652 GCA_036377735.1 Longimicrobiales bacterium | reverse complement strand
GTGAACCGATAACGGAGACGGTCTGAACATGGACATGCTGCTCATGCTGGCGCTGCAGGCGCCCGCCGCACGGAACCCGCTGCTGGGTCCCGGCATCACGATGGTTTCCTTCATCCTGATCATGTACTTCCTGATCATCCGGCCGCAGCGGAAGATGCAGGCCGAGCACCGCGCGCTGATCGCGGGCGTCAAGCGCGGCGACGAAGTGCTGATGGAGGGTGGCCTCATCGGCACCGTCGTGCACATTGCGGAGGATCGCGTGACGATCAAGAGCGGTGACACACGGGTGGTCGTGTCGAAGACCAAGATTGCGCGGATCATGACCGGGACGACGGATGCCGCGGCGTGACCTGAAGCTCATGGGCGAGCCGGTGCTGCGTCAGCGCGCGAACGAGCTGCCGCTGCAGCCGGGCGCGCCACTGCCGGAGGAGATCCGCACGCTCATCGCCGACATGTTCGACACCATGTACGCCGAGGAAGGCGTCGGCCTGGCCGCGCCGCAGGTCGGCGAAGGCGTGCGCGTCATTGTCGTCGATGCGAACGAGGAGGGCAGTGAGCCGTTTGCGCTCGTGAACCCGAATATCCTGGAAATGGGCAGCGAAGTGGACCGCGCGGAAGAGGGCTGCCTCAGCATTCCCGGTCTGCGCGAGGTCGTCGAGCGCCCGACCTCCGTCGTCATCGAAGGGATCGACGCCGACGGCAATCAGGTGCGCATGGATGTCGAAGGATTCGTCGCGCGCATCCTGCAGCACGAAGTGGATCATCTCGACGGCATCCTGTTCCTCGACCGTGTCAGCCCGCTCAAGCGCCGCATGCTGCTCCAGAAGTGGAAGAAAGTGAAGCCCGAGGAGGCATGAGAGTCCTGTTCTGGGGCACGCCCGCATTTGCCGTCCCGTCGCTGCGCGCGCTGCTCGGCGAGGGTCATGACGTGGTGGGGGTGGTGACTCAGCCGGATAGACCTGCCGGGCGGGGCAGGGCGCTGCGCGCGTCGCCGGTGAAGGAGGTGGCGCTCGAGGAGGGCATCCCGGTGCTGCAGCCGGAGCGCGCACGCGGCGACGACTTCCTCGCGCAGGTCCGCGCGCTCGATCCCGAGATCAATGTCGTGATCGCGTATGGGCAGATCCTGAAGCGCGAAGTGCTCGAGCTGCCGCCGCGTGGTTCCGTGAACGTGCACGCATCGCTGCTGCCGTTCTGGCGCGGCGCTGCGCCGATTCACCGCGCGATCCAGAACGGCGACGAGTACACGGGCATCACGATCATGCGCATGGTCGAAGCACTCGATGCCGGCCCGATCCTGCACCAGGTCGCGGAGCCGATCGGCGCGGAGGAGACGACGGCGGACCTGTCCGGAAGGCTGAGTGAGATCGGCGCCGAAGCGCTGATCGAAGCACTCGCGATGCTCGAGCTCGACGGCATCGAGGAGGTCGAGCAGGACGACGGCATCGCGACGTACGCGCACAAGCTGACGCGCGAGGATGCGCACACGGACTGGAATCGCAGCCCGATTGAAGTCGGCAGACACATCCGCGCGATGGACGACTCGCCCGGCGCCTGGTCCTCCTGGAACGGCGACGTGGTGAAGCTCTTCCGACCGCTGCCGATGCCCGACCAGGCGCACAATGCCGCGCCGGGGACAGTGCTCGAAGGTTCATCACTCGAGCCGGCAGAAGGTCTGCAGGTGGCATGCGGCAGCGGCGTGATCCGGATCCGCGAGGTGCAGCCGGCGGGAAAGCGGCGCATGACCGCGGCGGAGTGGATGCGCGGCAGGGGCGCAGGCGCAGGCGATGTCTTCGCCTGATGTGGAGCCGCCGCGGCTGATCGCCGTCACGAATGACGACGTTGTGGCGCGGCCGGACTTCATGCAGCGCGCGGTGTCGATCATGAAGACATGCGGACCGCGCGCGGCGCTTCAGCTTAGGTCACGCGCTCTGACGGCGACCGCGCTGTACGACATGGCGGTTGCCCTGCAGCGCGAGGCGCAGTCGTCCGGCGCAATGCTGTTCGTCAACACACGGATCGACGTCGCACTCGCGAGCGGCGCGGCCGGCGTGCAGCTCGGGCGCGACGCGATCCCGGTGGGCGCTGCTCAGAGGGTCGCTCATCAGGCCGGGCGCGGGCTCCGCATCGGCGCTTCGGTGCATGGCGCTGCCGAAGCCACACAGGCCGCCGCGGACGGAGCGGATCTCGTGATTCTGGGTACCATCTGGGCCAGCGGGTCGCACCCGGGCGAGGAGGGCTCGGGCGTGGCGCTGGTGACGGAAGCTGCGGCTGTCTGTCCGGTCCCGGTCTACGCCATCGGCGGCGTCACACCGCCGCGGGCGGACGAGGCGCTGGAGGCGGGCGCATACGGCGTCGCAGTCCTGAGCGCCGTATGGGATGCAGCAGATGCAGCGGCCGAGGCGATGGTTTTTCTGGAAGCAATGCAGGTGGTGTCATGATCGAAGTCAGCATCAACGGCGAGAAGCGTACGGTGGCGGAGGGCAGTGTCACCGCACTCCTGGAGCAGCTCGGTCTGCATCCACGCCTGATCGTGGTGGAATACAATCGCGAGATCCTGGACCGCGGCGTATTCGATGCCACGGAAGTGCGCGCGGGTGACCAGTTCGAGCTCGTACATTTCGTAGGTGGGGGATGAGCACAGAGATGATGGAC
>DASUXU010000149.1:0-3943 GCA_036377735.1 Longimicrobiales bacterium | reverse complement strand
GGGAAGAGCGGGAAGAACGGATCCGTTCTTTCCGTCCTCTTAGTGCCCTTCGTGCGAAACAGTATCCGTTCTTCCCGCCCTTCCCGCCCTCTTACTGATCTTACTGGGAAATTGCGCGTTGTAGAGTAACGATAAATGTGCACGAAGAGCGAGGTGGGTTCCATCCGTGCGGAACTCCGGCTATACTGGACGACCGGCCGGAACGATGGCCGCGAGCTCCGTGCGACGTCGCTCGGCTTCCCGAATGGGGGGGCCGGGCTTTTTTTGTCTGGATCTGCTGCCTGGAAGGTCACTGATGCCGAAACGAGCAGAGAATCGACGGGCGGGGTGGAACCGGTTGTCACCGGTGCGTGAGCGGCCGGAGATCGGCTACGCTTCGGGCCGTGAAGACCGCAACATCGGCCGCACGCCCACCGTCAGTCGCCAGGGCCCCTACGAAACTTCCTATCAGATCGACAACGGCTACTGCTTCGAGCGCAGCATCATCTGAGCGCGATTCATACGCAGCACAGATGAGGAAAGACCCGCCCTGATCACTCAGCGGCGGGTCTTTCGTTTTTCTGTATGCGACGTCGTTACTGGTTGTTCGTCGTAGCGGGTGCCGGTGCGGGCGTCGACGCCTCGCCGGCAGGCGCGGTGGCGCCGGGGTCGGCTGCCGGCTGCGTGCCGGGCAGGGTCGCCGGTGCGTTCGTGCCGGGGGTGGTCGTCGCGGGCGCGGTAGCGGCCGGCGGTGCGAACTGGTCGCGCAGGATCGAGCGCGGCGCGTTGTTGCGCGAGGACACGATCGACAGCAGCAGCGACAGGCCGAGGAAGAGGCCGCCCGTGATCCACGACATGCGGGTGAGCAGCGTCGCCGCCTGGCGCCCGCCGATCAGGTTGTCCGTGCCCATACCGCCGCCCATCGCGGCCAGGCCGCCGCCCTGCCCCGCCTGCAGCAGCACCACCGCGGACAGCACGACGCCGTCGAGAATCAGCACAAAAAGAAGAAATCCGTACAAGACCTTGGCTCCGTCGCAGAAAACAGGAAGCTGAGCCCGGGAAGATAGCCGACACCGGACCCCGCTTCAAGGGACCGCCAGCCCTTACTCCGCCGCGATCCTGGCCCAGGTCGAGGGCGTCAGCGCGTCGAATGGCACGCCGGCACCGAGCGTGGTGCTGCCCGTGACATTCAGCTCGATCGTGACCGGCAGGGTCGGCCCGAGCGGACTGCCGGTGGCGAATGTGTCGCCGGCATCCAGCTTCATGGTGATCGGCTGCCCCGACGCCGCATCGGCGACCGTACCGCTCACGGTCCGGCTGATGTCCGTCGTTACGATCGGCTCGCACACCTCACCGGTCCCGCTGAGACTCTCGAGCGTCGCCGTCAGCTCCATCTCCCACGTGCCCGCGCTCGTGAACGTCACGGTGCCGTCCGTGATCGACGACCGCAGGAACCGTCCGCACGTCGTCGGCTCGAGGAACTCGTATCCCGGACCGTAGGGCGCCTGGAGTGCGATCAGTGAATACGTCGCCTCCGTCGCGATCCCCGTCGAGCCCGACCCATCGTCACATCCGACGACCGCCACGAGGGCCGCCGCCAGCAACCAGCTTCTGCGCATACTGCTATCCTTCGGTTTCTGATTTGTTACGAGGTTCGGAGTGGATACACGCGAAGGGGACGAAAGGTCGGTCCTGTAAAGAGTTACAACGGATTGTCTCACACGGAGCCACGGAGGGCGCTGGGGACAACGGATCTTTTCATCTCGCACCGAGCGCACCGAGGTCACAGAGACGAACAACGGATTTTTTTTGTTTTGGCGATGGGTATCGCTGTCGCGCGGCGCACTCTGTGAGCCCGGTGTGCTCGGTGCGAGAAAATCCGTTGTTCTCCGTTGTTTGCCGCCCTATTCCAGTGGCGGGGGCGCGACGGCGGGGGCGTTGCAGATGCGCGCGAAGCCCTCGGTCTCCAGCGATGCGCCGCCGACCAGGAGCCCGTCGACGTCGTCGGCGCCGAGCAGGTGGCTGGCGTTCTCGGGCTTCACGGAACCGCCGTACAGGATCTGCGTCGACTGGGCCACATCCGCGCTGCGCAGCTCGCCGATCAGCTTGCGGATGAATGCGTGGGCGCTGGCGGCGTCGTGCGGCGTGGCGTTGTTGCCGGTGCCGATCGCCCAGACGGGTTCATAGGCGACCATGAACGGGACCTCGGGGCGGATCCCGGCGAGGGCTGCGGTGAGCTGGCGGGTGAGGACTGCCTCGACCTCGCCGGCCTTCCGCTCCTGCGCGGTCTCGCCGACGCAGATGATCGGGATCATGCCGTGGCGGTGCGCGGCGTTGGCCTTCTTCCCCACCGCCTCGTCCGTGTCGCCGAACAGCTTGCGACGCTCGGAGTGGCCGCACAGCGCGAACGTCGCGCCGGCACCGGCCGCCATGCGGGCGCTGGTCTCACCCGTGAACGCGCCGTTCTCCTCCCAGTAGATGTTCTGGACCCCGACGCGGATGTCACTATGGCGGCTGAGCGCGTCGGTGGCGGCCGGAATTGATATGGCCGGCGGGATCAGGATCACCGTGCGGTCCGCGGGCAGTGGCTGTTTTACGAATGCCCGTATCCAGGCGCCGGTCTCGACCGGCCCGTGATACATCTTCCAGTTGCCCGCGATCACCTTCTGCCGTGTGACTTCACTCATTATGCGTCCTTGTCGTCCAGGATATCGATTCCGGGGAGTACGCGGCCCTCGAGATACTCGAGCGACGCGCCGCCTCCCGTGGAGACGTGCGTGACCTGATCTGCCATGCCCGCCTGCTCGACGGCCGCGGCCGTGTCGCCACCGCCTACTATGGTCGTCGCGCCCTTCTTCGTTGCGTCGGCCACCGCTTTCGCTACGCCCAGCGTCCCCTCTGCGTATTCCGCGACCTCGAACAGGCCCATCGGGCCGTTCCACAGGATCGTCTTCGACCGCTCGATGAAGTCGCGGAACGTGGCGACGCTCTTCGGGCCGATGTCGTAGATCCCGCCCTCCGGCGGCACCGCATCGCGGTCCAGCAGGAACGTCCTTATACCCCCCTTGGGTTCCCCCGCCACCACGCAGTCCACTGGCAGTACGATTTTCGGGCCGGCCTCCTCGAGGAGCTGTCTTGCCAGGTCCACCTTGTCCTCTTCGACGAGGCTCTTGCCCGTGGCGAGGCCGAGGGCCCGGAAGAAGGTGTTGGCCATCGCGCCGCCTATCAACAGGTGGTCCACGATCGGCAGCAGCTTACGGATCACGTCGATCTTGCCGGAGATCTTGGCGCCGCCGAGGATCGCGGCGAACGGGCGGTCGGGGTTGCTCAGCGCATCGCCCAGGAACTTGAGCTCCTTCTCGATCAGGAACCCTGCGACAGCGGGTTTGCCGTTTTTCTTCATGACTTCGGCGACGCCGGCCGTGGTCGCGTGCGCGCGGTGCGCGGTGCCGAACGCGTCGTCGACATAGATATCAGCAAGGGACGCGAGCTCTGAACTCAACCCGGCATCATTGGCCTCCTCGCCGGGCAGGAAGCGCGCGTTCTCGAGCAGGATCACGTCGCCATCGCGCAGTTTTCCGACGGCAGCCTTCACCTCGTCGCCTGTTGTATGAGGCGTGAATGCGACGGTGCTGCCGAGGTGCTGCGATAGACGTTTTGCGACAGGGGCGAGGGACATGTCGGGGCTCGGCTTCCCTTTCGGCCTGCCAAGATGGGACACGAGAATCAGCTTCGCGCCCTTTTCGATGAGGTAGCGCAGGGTCGGCAGCGTGGCCGTGATGCGCGTGTCGTCCGTGATGGTGCCATTCTCGAGCGGGACATTGTAGTCGACGCGCACGAGCACCTTCTTCCCGCGCAGCGCATCCGCCGGCAGGTCTGCGACCGTCTTCTTCGCCATCAATACATCCTTCAGTCGTTATTCAGAAATCGCAGCAGCTCCTCGGCGAGCCGCTGCGGCTGTTCC
>DASUXU010000148.1:0-11642 GCA_036377735.1 Longimicrobiales bacterium | reverse complement strand
GTCCATGACCCAGCCGAACTTCCCGTACTCCGATTCTTCAACCTTCTCCAGGACGTTGCAGCCCTCAGCGCGCAGCGCCTCGAGCAGTGCGTGCAGATCGGCGACGCGGTAGTTGATCATGAACGGCGTCGTCGCCGGCGCGAACTGATCGCTCTTCACGGAGGTCAGTGACCAGACCGTCATGCCGCCGGTCGGTGTGCCATTCTCGTCTGCCCACTGAAAGATCGCGCCGCCCCAGTCCGTGACGTCCATGCCCAGGTGCGTGCGGTACCATGCACCGAGTGCTGCGGGGTCCCTGGCCTTGAAGAAGATTCCGCCGATCCCCGTGACTCTCTTCATGTCCCCTCCGTATTCGTCATTGGTCGGTGCGGGTCCCGCGTACGGCCCATGCGCGTGCGGTGAGGGCGATCGAGCCGTCCTGTCCGATGGGGAGCGCGTTGCGGATCCGGTCGCGCAGAATAGCACGATCGGCAGCGGCGAGCGAGTCGAGGAATGCGGGTGCGGGGCCCTGCCCGCCGGTGAACGGCGTCCAGTAGTCGTCGAAGTCCTGGAACCGCGTCGGTACCTCGATCGCCGTGGTGCGAACGTCGGTGAGGCCTGCGGCTTCAAAGAGTCCGGCCATGGCGTCCGGCGTGCAAATCGGGAAGCGGACGGCCTCGTCGAGCGTTACGGCAGCGGGGAAGAGCTTGACGGCGGCGTCCCAGAAGATCCGGAGCAACTGCATGCCGTCCGCATAGTCCCACAGGTATGCGGCGATCATGCCGCCCGGCCGGGTCACCCGTCGCATCTCGGCGACACCGGCCGCGGGATCCGGCAGGAAGTTCAACATGAGGCCGCTCACCGCGGCGTCGAACGAAGCGTCCTCGACTGGCAGGGCTTCAGCACTCCCCGGTACGAACGTCACGGTCTCCCGCGCGAGGCGGTGTGTGGCGAAGTCTACATAGTCGGGCGACCGGTCGATGCCCAGGACGGCAGCCGGACCGGCATCCTGTACGATGGCCGCGGACAGCATGCCGGTCCCGCATCCGACATCGACCCAGCGCAGTCCGGGCGGAACGCCGAGCCACGCAACGAACTCATGTGCTACGAGTCGGCTCCACCGCCCGATGTACGATTCGTATGCACTGCCCTCGTTCCACGAATCCATGAGACCCTCACGTCGCAGGGCATCATCAGTACTTCACTTGTGCGATCCCCTCGTTCGGCGTGAACGTCTCGCCGAAGTCGTCGATGTCCATCAGCTTCCGGATCTCGATCACGGTCTCGCCGTCAGACGACACGTTGGGCGCGCGCTTGACCCATTCGATCGCCTCCTGCAGCGAGCTCACCTCGATGATCGTGAAGCCCGCGACCAGCTCCTTCGATTCGGTGAACGGCCCGTCGACGACGATGCGCTTGTCGCCGCTGAAATGCACGCGCGCACCCTTCGACGACGGCGACAGTCCTTCCGCGGCGAGGAGAATCCCGGCGTTGATGAGGTCTTCGTGGTACTTCTGCATTGCCGTGTAGGCCTCGGCCGGCGGGATCACGCCTGCCTCCGAGTCCTTCGTGGCCCGTCCCATGATGATGAATCGCATCGGCTTCTCCTGGAGTTCGGACGTACGGGTACCGCGCAGGTCGCGGCCCCTATGGATACGTCGAACGGGAGGGTCCGGAATCGACACGGGTTACGGGCCGCGCCATGATGCGGTCGGTCTGCGGGTCCGTGCCGACCATGAACACATGGGATCCCGCGTCGGTGAAGCCCGCCTTGCGATAGAACGCCTGCGCCCGCTGATTCCGCTCCCATACCCCGAGCCACAGCGTACGGGCGCCGCGGTTTGCTGCCTCATCAAGAACTCGCTTCATGAGCGACTGCGCCAGGCCTCGACCGTGCCATTCACGCCCGACATAGAACCGCATGAGCTCGATGGGTTCTTCGCCCGTCACGCAGGCGGGAATGGCGCCGGAGCGTAGCTGGGCAAAGCCGGCAAGGCGACCATCGGCCTCAGCGAGCAGCGTGGTCATCGAGGGGTCCGTGAGCTCCGCCGACTGCTGTGAGTGCCCGTATGACGTCGCAAGATGAAGCGCGAGGTCATCGGGATGATTGTCGGCGCCGAACGTGTCGGTGAACGTCTCCGCCGCAAAAGCGGCAAGCCGCGGCGCATCCTCCGGAACGCCTCGCCGGATGCGGACGCTCATGCCTGTGGTGGGATGCCGGCAGAACGCGCGCTCTCTTCGCTGCGCCGCTTCAGTCCGTCTGCTTCCTGGGTGACGTAGCGTTCGTTCAGGCGCTTCATCAGGCGACCGATGATCCTGCCGAGCCAGCCGTCGAACGTGACGGAGAGTGTGACGCGCGAGCGTGTGCCGTCGCCGAGTGGCTCGATCCAGTGGTCGGCCGTCACCATGGCGCCCGGCGAGCGACTCTGGATCTGGAATCCGCGGTCCGGTTCGAGGGACCTTACGACCCACTCGGCGGGTGGCACCTTCGGCTGCACGATGCGGATCCTGCTGCCGATCTTCAACGGCAGTGCGTCGGCAGTCAGCGCCTCGACGCGTGTCACTGTCGGCGTCCACTCGTGCCAGCGCTCCATGTCCGTCATGACGGCGAACACGTGTGCTGCGGACGCTTCGACATCCTTCGTGATTGCGAATTTCATGATTTCCTCCGCAGGATGGTCAGCGTGGAATCAAGCCGCGCGTTGAGACGCATCAGGTCCCGCCGGAAGATTGCAAGCTCATGGATCTGCACGCGGAATGCGCCGACGACTGCACGATCGGCCGCGAGCTGCTGCACGATCGCCCGCGCGCGAGATGGCTCGACGGTCAGCGGACAATCATTCCACGCGGGGCTGGTGACTTCCGGACACTCGCGGATCCCGAGCTGAATATCGGCGGGAATGATGTGTCTTACCAGGTCGCGATACTCGACACCATACCAGTCCCTGGGAAAGAGCTTCGCCGCACCGTAAAAGTCCGTCAGCGCGGTGCGCAGGTCGTTGTCGGGCAGCAGCCGGATGTTGCCGGTGCTCATGAGGTCGTCGAACGTCGCGCGGTCGAATGTCTCGCCCCACCGTCGCGTAGCGTTGTAGGCATTCACCACGACACGGCTCTGCGATCCGGGGATGATGTCGGGCTCGAAGAAGGGCAGGAGGCTGTCGGACGCGGTCAGGATGCGACTGGTGTGCAGCTCCAGTGTGTCGATCAGGCCCTTGTTGCGTGTGAGCTCGCCGACAAGGCGTCCGCGATAGTCATCTGCGAGGCGCTGATCGGAACGGTCTTCCCACCATGCATTGGCGACGAGTGCGATGAACACGCCGATGATGATCATCAGCAGCTCGCCACCGCGCTTCAGGAAATTCTGCGTTTTCATGCGACGGCTAATCGCTGTTCCATTTGCGTGAGGACCATGGGCCACGCCTGAGCATGGCGGTCGCGTGCCTGCTCGTTCGGGAATCCGCTGTGTGTGAGATGAATGCGGCAGCCAGTCGCTTCCGGCTGCAGCTCGACGCGCACCACCGTTTCGGCGCCCTCCGTGCCGCCCGCGCCGGTGACCCATGTCATCGCGACCAGCCGATCGTTCTCGAGCTGGAGGAATCGTCCATAGTGCGGGTGTCGCTGAATTGCGGGGCTGCCTTCCGGTCGATGCACCGCCTCGAAGAAGAAGGGTCTGCCGACTTCAGGCATCATCGCGACGGATCCCGGATCAGCAAACCACCTGTCGAAGCCTTCGGTCCAGGCTGAATACACGGTAGCGCACGGTACGCTCACCGAGTGATCGATCGTGAGATTCCACGGCCTGTCGGTCAGGTCAGGTTGGCGATAGTCAAACAGTATCACCTAGTGCCGCCCGGCGAGGTGGGTAACGACTGTGACAGTCCCGACAAGAATTCCAACCCACGCGATCGTCAGCCAGAGAATGCGTCGTCTCCGATCCAGAAACGCGAGCGTCAGAAAGGCGCTGCCGACGGGGACGCAGAGGTGCCGCCAATCGTCGTCCTCGTAGCCGAAACCGACCCAGCTACCGACATACGCAAGGATAATAAGGATCCAGATGGTCAGCATGACCTTCCAGTATGTGCGATTCGGAAACTGCGTCGCCGCTTCTGTCATCTGTTATTCGAGAAATTCCGATGCACCCGGGCGGTACCCTTTCCCACTCATAGTCATGTCGAGATCACATCCATCTGCGCCGCAGGCGATCCGGCACAGTCGGCTACAGTGAGCATTACGAGAATGCTCGAGCCTGTCGTCGCCGGATTACGCGGTCGCGTCACTCTGCGCGCGAGATGCGAATGATCCAACCCGGAATCGACTGCGTTGCACCGTCTCGTCGAATACACGGCGGACGGCTCGAACCAGTCGGCGAACCATCCCGGCCGGCTCGCGTTGCGGCGAATCATCGTCCGCCAAGTCACGGGCTGCCGTGCTCGAGCGCATGGCAGCAACTCCAACCGCGCCGAGCATCGAGGAAACGAACCAGTTCCTCAGGCTCGCGAGTATCGAAAAAATCCACGGGAGCTCGATCACGGACTGCGACCCGGCCATTGCGATCGCCGCCAGGGAGCCCGCAGCAACGCCCGCCCACAGGACGGTATTCCGGAATACAAATCTGTGAGGTGTCGGCCCTCGTCGCTCCAGGCCGATCAGTGCCGCAGAGCATGTGAGTCCGGCAGCCGTCAGCGCTGCTAAGGGCATCGCGGCGTAGAAGAACCCGGACGTCGTCAGAATCCAGCCGGTCGCGAACCCGATCGGCAGTCCGGCACCGATCAGGATCTTACAAGGATTCGGCGTGCACGCTCTTCGGTGACTGGCTGGGTCGGCTCGATCACAACGGTCCTCCTTTTGATCCTACTTCCGGTCCAGAGTGTATTCGACGACGGATTGCACGCCCAGGCTGTCCTGGCGGATGCCCAGGACGTAGGAGTACCCGATCTGTGTGGGCCTGAAATCTGGTGGCAGACCGACCCGGCCCGCCAGCCTGCCGTCCGCCGCAAAGACATCCCATGACGTGACGGTGCTGTCGTCGCTGTAACGGGCGACCCAGATATTGGCCATCGAATCAGCGCCCAGTGCGCGGAAGGCCGGGTACGTCTCACGGTCCGGCAACAGCGTAAGGCCATACTCGCATTCCCGGCGCTCGTCCGGCGCGCTGGTCCAGTTGCAGGCCTCAGTGCGTGCATCTTTCAACACCTGCGAACCGACAGGCGTGCGTGGCGCGCCAACAAACACCAGCGACCGCGTCCGTGTGCGAGCATCGTAGTGGACCACGGAGTCCCTGTCATTGTCCCCGATAACTACAACGTGGCCTGCGACGAAATGGTGGGTCGCGCGGGGATAGGACGGGATCGCACTGCGAACACGGCCGCCGCGCGAGTACGCCATCTGCTCCAACCCGTTGAACACACCCAGTGTGTCCGTCCAGCGTCGCCCGGGTCCCATGATCATGTAACCCAGGCGGTTCCTGTTCAGACGCCCATCCGCGCGCGACTCACCACCTTCGATGAGCATCACGAGGAACGCCGAATCTGCCATTGGAAAAGCGGCCTCGAAGTTCAGGTCGCCAAGGGCGATCGCGGTCCAGTCCGGCCGCTCCTCCGCCACCAGGGAGCCGTCACTCCGGAACTCGGCCAGCCTGAAGATCGAACCGGCGACGATCGTCGAGTCGGACGCCGGCACGAGTCGCGACAGGAACTGGAATTCGCCAGGACCATCACCCTTCCGGCCGAACGTCGCCTGCGTGCCGCCGGCTTCGTCGAAAACCCGAACGTTCAGACCCATCCCGTCTGCGATGGCGATTCTGCCATCGCGCAGCTTGATCGCTCCAGTGATCCGGCCAAACTGCGCACTGTCCGACGTGCCGTCACCGATGATCAGCCGCGGGCTTACCGGCCACGTCGGCGCGTCCGCAGCGCGGGGCGGATCGCACGCGACCAGCGAGATTGTCAGAGCGATCAGGAGGTGGAACGCCGGGCGGAATATGATGGCGAAGCTCCGTCGCTACCAGGAATCACCCTGTGCAGTCGGCATCATCATCGAATGCGATCTCCAATCCGGTTCCACCGTGGCGGCCCGCCCTTGGCCTTCGAGAAGTAGATCACGTCGGCGCGCCCGATGATCTCTTCCCGCTTCACGAAACCCCAGTAGCGTGAATCATAGGACTGGTCCCGGTTGTCTCCCAGGACGAAGTAAGAGTCCGGCGGCACCAGGAGCGGACCCCAGCTTTCGCGCGTCGGGAAATACTCGTTGACCGGCGTACTGTCTGCCAGATGGCCCCGCTGCCAGAGCAGTTCCGCATCCACAACGTCGTCATACTGCGGGTCCACATGCTGTGTATACGGTTCCGCCAACGCCACACCGTTGACCATCACGAGCCCGTTCCGCATCGCGACCGTATCGCCGGGCGTCGCGATGATTCGCTTCACGATGTTTTCCGGGGGATCATCGTGATTGCTTTTGAATACGACGACATCTCCGCGCTTCGGCGCCGTGACTCCCGGGACATGCGCATTGGTGAAGGGCAGGGAGGCGCCCCACGCCACCTTGTTGACCACGACAAAGTCGCCCACGAGAAACGTGTTCTCCATGGATCCGGAAATGACGGCGAAGGTCTGAAGTACGAAGGTCCTGATCACCAGAAACAGGAGCAGGCCGGACAGCATTGATCTGGCCCACTCCAGCAACGTCCGGTACATGGAGTGATGCCGATGCTCACGAGCCGGCGTACGAACGCTTCGTGGAACCTTCATGGCGAAGTCTCCGTGTGTTGTGCGGGCAACTCCGTGCGGTCAGATTTCGATGATCGACAGCTCACCCTGCTCGCCGACGTCGAAGGCGTTGGCAAAGGCGAGGACCTGCTCGAGCGAGTCGTCGGTGTGCGAAGTGGTGATGAGCCGATCGCCCGCGCCCGAATCATCGGTGGCGGCGAACTCGTCCAGCATGTCCTCGATGAACGCCGCGTCCACGCCGGTGACGCAGACGAGCGCGGTATCGCGACGGACGAGCTCCTTCAGGATGCCATCCTGCGATCCATCGTACATCTTCTTCGACAGAAGAACTACCTTGTTCGTGAAACGCATAGCGCAATTCTCTCGAAGTTGTCCGCGCGGCTTTCGTGCGTTCAGCGCGCCCTCAATCTGCGCATGTATGCCTTGACTGCAGATGTCTCCCTCAAGCCATTGTTCCGCAGAATCTTCAGAAACGAGTTTACGTCTGCTGCGGCGGGGAGGTCTGCGTTTACCTTTGCAAAGTTCTCGAGCGACCTCAGTACCTCCGGCTTCAGACGCTTTTCCCGCCCTGTGAAGATCGGGGCGTTGTCCGTCCCGGCCAGAAAGAGTACGAGATACTGCTCCCGGCTGCGTGCCAGGTCCGTAGCGAAAGGAGCCCCAGGATTCCCGGCCAGCAGGCGGTCGGCGCGGGCCAGGCGATCTCCCAGGGTGGACCATCCAATCATGATGGATCCATCCTCTCCCGTCGGCCTCTCCTGCTCTTCAGCGAGCATGGAGAGATACTCACGCACCGCATCAGTCACATAGGTGCTGGCGGCATCGAGATACCACCGCTCATACAGAGAGAAGTAGGTATCGCCCTCTGCCCGCCGCGGCCACACCCCGTACAACTTAAGCGTCGCCGTCAGAGAATCCGCAAGAAGCCACGCCCGCAGGGAGTCGTAGGGCGCGCCGCTCCGGATTGTATTGCGATAAAGCCGTTGAGCCTCAGCACCCTCTGGCCAGACGGCTGCCTGGAACGCTGAATCAGACAATTGCGCCGTGAGAGCTTCGACGCGGTTCCGAAGCGTGTCCCGCGCCTTCAGTACCTGGCTATCCGCCCGCCCTGTCAAACTCTGCTGCGTCGCTCGGAGGAGGCTATCCCGCTCAAGCCGAAGAGTCACCAGATCGCGGCGGACGCTGGATACGAGTGATGACCCGTCGAAGTGTGGTAACGACTTGGCCGTGCTGTCGGGCGCGATCGGCCGTTGCCTCGTCTGAGCATGCGCCGGCGTCGCGAGGGCGAAAATGCAGCAGATCGCTCCGGACAACCGGAGGCAAGTGCGTTGCTTAGGCGCGGCCCGAATGTCGATGAGCACCCGCCGGAAACAAGATGGATCGGAGTAGAGATCTGGCGTCACTTTTCACGATGCGTTCGAGCCAACGCTTGCGTCAACACGTCCACTACCACAGCCGCGGCGCGCGCGTCGGGATCGCGCTCCGGGTCATAGATGGTTACCTGCATGCCTCGGACGACAGGTGAAGCGAGCAATGGCCGCAGCAGGTCGACGAGCTCCGCCGGAAAGAGACCTCCAGGGTCCGGCGAGTCAACGGCCGGCATGACCCTGGGATCGAGAACGTCGACGTCCAGATGGACCCAGATGCCGTCGACTCCGGCGCTTTCGAGGTCCGCGAGTGTCTGACCCGCCGCAGCGGCTGGTCCTGTCGCCCTGATATCCGTGAGGTCACGGACGCGGATCGACGTCGCGTCGACGGTCTTCGTATCGCCTTCTACTACATCGAAGAGATCGCGGACGCCCAGGAGAACGACGTCGTCTTCATGGATGAATGGCCGCCGGGACTCCAGGTTCGCAAGACCCGGCACCCCGCGGCCGGTAGCGATCGCGAGCGGCATGCCTGCGATACCACCGGTGCCCGAAATCTCAGGTGTCTGGCAATCCGAGTGCGCATCGATGTAGACGACGCCGAACCGCCCGGTCCGCCGCAAGGCGAGAGCTATGCCGACGAAGATGCTGCAGTCGCCTCCAAGAACCAGAACAAACTCAGGGCGATTCAAAAGGGGCTGGATCACGTCCGCGAGCATGACCGAGTACCGCGCAATGCCGTCGTGATTCCTGACGCGCGTCACGGGGTCTCTGTGCGCTATGTAGTCAGGCGGCTGAACAGTAGCAGGAGTCTTCGCTCCCAGAGCCGCGTGCAGGCCCGCTTCGCGCAGTGCTTCGGGCATCCGCCACACACCCGGCACGCGTCCGGGTGCCGGCGGCTTCAAGCCGAGGGGCGACGGCGCGTGGACTGCGACGATGTCTCTAGGCATAGCCTCGAGTGATCAATTCAGGACACTGATGTCACTCTGCAGCCGTCCAGAATCCATCGGCCACGCCGCATGGACAATGTGCAGAGAAACCACGTCGACGCAACACGACGACGGCGCGGAGTTCCAGAACGGAGGCTGGGGGTGTCGCTGGCACGCGCGTGGATGCCGAACATCCCAGCAGCAAGGCGCATCCGATTCCGGCCATGGCTCATCGCACGCTCGGCCTCCAGTCAGTGCAACTCGAACTCGAACAGCACGTCGTCAGGTCTCGGTCTGCGCCCGCCTGTCGAATGATACAGGGCCATTGCCGCCGCGTTTGCTTCATCCGTCAGAACGAACAGGTTCAGAGAGTGGAGGGAGCGCGCAACATCGAGCATGTTCTCCATGAGGGCGCGAGCGACACCGCGTCGCCTGAAGGGCAGGGCGGTCTCGATCTCGTACAGCATGAATTTGGGTCTCACACCATCCAGGCGCCGGAGACAGTGTCCCCGCGCGAACCCGGCAGGAATCTCGTTGATGAACGCAATGACCAGGACATCATCATCCGAGCGCAGGTATTCCACCACGGCCGCCTCATCGATGTGTCGACCCAGCGCACGCAGTGATCGCGTTGCCACCAGCGCGTCCCCCTGGCCCATCAATCGAACGACGATCGTGACATGCTCCGCTGCGATGCCCTCGTTCTTGAATTCTGTCATGATGCGCAGTCTATCTGTCGTTCGCAGCGATTACCTGGGCCGCAATGGAATGCAAGCCGGATTCAAACCGTCTGAGACTCATCAATTCCGCGGGAATTGGCGCGGATCTGCCCTGTGAACCGGAACCATGGCAGCCGTCATAGTGCTCGACTCGTTTCGCTCGAGCACCATAAACGGTGATGACGTTCGTCGAGCCGTGAAGCAACCGGTTGCTGCAGAGAACCGGGTCATTACTGATGACCGTCGGCAGCCTCCAGAACCCGATGCTGTCCATCTCTGACATCAGTCCGCGCGCAGCATCTCCGGCGATCCTGCCGTGACTCAGCCGATCTGGATCAGAATCCGCTCTGACGTTAACGCTCCCCGAGCGAGAGATGCCCAGTCTGACCACACGGCACGGGCCGGGCGCACAACTGTGCTGCTCGAACGTGAGACTATCGATCCCCGCGATTGCATCCGCAGCACGGGACGGTCCGGATGTAGCGCATCCGGCGGGAAACAGCATGAAAACAAGGACAGCGGCGCCAGGCCCGAAGAGTTCGCCCTTCATTTTAAGCAGATTGCCAGGACCCCGAAAAATTGGCGAGGCGGCGCCGGCATTGAATCGCTTACCGTCATGCTCGATCCAGGAACACGTGCAGAGCGTCAGGCGTCGAGATGTGGCGGGTTACCTTGTAGCCGAGCGCCTCGAAGTCCAGTCCGTGGAAAAGATTCTCTCCCCGGCCCAGGAACCGCGGACTGACCGCGAAGTGCATGTGATCCACGAAACCCGCGGTGACGAACTGGCGGATGACACTGACGCCGCCCAGAACCCGGATATCCCTGTCGCCTGCGACCTCGCGTGCCCGCTCGAGTGCGCGGTGGATCCCGCCTGTCTCAAAGAAGAATTCCGTTCCGCCTTCCATGGGCAGCGACGGCCGCTGGTGATGCGTGAGAACGAACACGGGCGAGTGATATGGCGGATTCTTTCCCCACCACCCTCGCCAGTCGTCGTTCGGCCACGGCCCGCGGCTCCAGGTGAACATGTTCCGGCCCATGATCCAGGCACCAACGCCACTCATCGCGCCCGACACGAGATCGTCATCCACGCCTGTGGTTCCGCCCGACCTTCCGATCATTCCCATGAACGTGCGCGTGCCGACCATCCATGTATGCAGCTCTTCGCCGCCCACACCCAGCGGTGTTTCGCGCGTCTGATCGGGCCCGGCACCGAAGCCGTCCACGGAAACCGTAAAACCACTTACCCGCACCAATCCCATGATATGTCCTCACACGTCTGTGGTTCTATGAGGCGGCCTGCTCCCGGAGATCCTGCGCCAGTCCGATCAGAACTCCCTCCGGGCCGCGAATGTAGCAGAGGCGGTACGTGTCTTCGTACTGCATCACCTCACCCACGAGTGTGGCGCCGCGGCGCTCGAGCCGCATCAGCGTATCATCGATGTCGTCCACGGCAAACATGACGCGCAGGTAACCGAGCGAGTTGACCGGTGCGCGACGGTGGTCGGTCACCGTGGCGGGCGCAAGGAAGCGGGAGATCTCCAGGCGGCCATGACCGTCCGGTGTCCGCATCATCGCGATCTCGACGCGCTGGTATCCTAATCCCGTAACTCTCCCGGCCCACTCGCCTTCAACCATGCCTCGCCCCTCGAGCCCGAGACCCAGCTCGATAAAGAACTCGACCGCAGCGTCCAGGTCGTCTACCACAATGCCTACATTGTCCAGCCTTCTAACAGCCATGCCGTATGTGCTCTGAAAGGGATCTATTCATGCGACGTCATCCCGTCGCGCCTCGCGCACCGGCCATCTCCATCATCGCACGAGTGCCGCGGTGCCCGCTGACGGGGGCACGACTGCAAGAGCAATGAAAGCGGGCGCGTGCGGCCTTTCGAATCGCCACTCAGCTAATCCCGTTCGCAGGGAATC
>DASUXU010000147.1:0-4427 GCA_036377735.1 Longimicrobiales bacterium | reverse complement strand
AAAAGACTGCGCCGAGCTGTCCTTTGCTGTTATTACCCCAGCAATACGCGCGGCCGGACGCATCGAGGCCGCACGCGTGTCCGTATCCCACTGCAACGTCACCGGTGATCGAAGGAAAGCGGATCCCTACACAGCCATTCCAGCTGCAGTTGATCGGCTGGACCTGGCTGCCCTGACCCCAGCATGCGGCACCGGCCGATCCCGACGCACACGCCGCATCGCTCAGGTACGGTGACGAGTCGAGGTGGGTGAACGTCGGACTGGTGGTGCCTGCGCGTATCGGACTGAAGCATCCGAAGGGGCTGAACACGGGGCATGACACGAGTCCGCGCATGCTGCGGCCCCAGCAGTACGGCACACCGTCGGCGAGGCCGCAGGTATGCAGGTAACCCGCCGAGATGTTCGAGAAGGAAAGGCCGCCGGTCACTGCGTTCGGTGTGAAGTACGTGGCTTCTCCGCCCGAGCCGAACACGCCGTAGCGCGCGGAGTTGGAGCTGCCCCAGCAATACGCCGATCCATCGTCGGTCAATCCGCACAGGTGCTCATATCCGCCTGACACGCCTTCCAGCCGGAGTGCGACGGACACCGCCGCCGTGTCGGTCAATCCCGCCGTCGTGGATGTTCCGACGACGCGCGCCCAGCCGGGCGTCAGGGCGGATACACGGCCCGTCTCGTCGACGCCTGCAATTTCCGGATCGAGCGACGTCCATTCGACAGCTCCGGTAAAAACCGCGCGGTCGCTGTCGAACGCAACGGCGCTCAGGCTCCCCTCATCACCATTCGTGATGCGGAGAAGGGAAGGGCGGACCTGGAAGGTGCCGCCGGCCTCGAGCTCCGGCTTCACGATCGTATCCTCACATGCGGAGGCTGTCATGAGCACCGCCAGCAGTGCCGTCGCGCGCAGGAAGCTCCTCATGGCTGCACCTCCCGGGTCACGATGTCGATGTAATCCGGAACGCAATTACGGTTGTGCCAGTCTGTCAGCTCCTCGATCGTAGCCTCCACGCGGCCGAAACACGCGGCCAGCCGCCAGGAGAAATCCGCATAGTCGCCCGTCGATGAAGCCGGCATCGTAACCGTCAGGGTTTTAGTCCATGTCCCGCCCGGCGGAATGATCGGAACCTGCTCCAGGTGAAAGGGCGTGCCGACATCGCTGACACCACACCCGATGTCGAAGTCGAACATGCAGAACGTCAGCACATGCCCGGGCAGTGGTACCAGAGAGATATTCCGAAGGGTGACGGTAGCCGTGAACGGAACACCGCTGTAGATCGTGTCCGGGAAAACCAGCGTCGCCCTCACCGCCGGTACAGCAACAATGAACGTCTCCGAGCTCGCGGCATCGTTTCCCTGTAGAGGATCCTGATCGGAAGCGTAGAACAGGCTGGCATGCACCGCGGTCTCGTCGGTGTAGAGATCGAGTGACTCTGGCGCCTCGAACGCCAGCGTGTCCACGATCATCGCGCCCGGCGCGAGCGGCGGAATGCCGACGCGATACGTGCCGGCCCATAGCGAGTCAGCATCCGATGTCCGGTCGCCACGGTTCCACACCATCACCACGACGGAGAAGGACTCACCCGGCTGAAGCACGTACATGCCGCGCACCGGATCGCGTTCCCGCGCCGGTGACAGCAGAAGCACCGGCGGCTCCACCACCAGGTCGGACCCCGCAGCCTGACACGCCAGCGGCGTATCGCACCCCGCCGGCAGATCAGGTCCGACCACTCGCGTTTCGCCACAGCCACCCAGCAGCAGGGCCGCCAGCAGGAAAGCCGATCCCTTCATTTGCAATACCCCCGCTCTAAACACCCTCGGAACAGCACTGATGGAACGAACAGCCCCACTTCATCGTGTCATCTCGCCTTGGCGTTCAACAGCCGCCGTGACACGCGTCGCGCGGGAATTCAGCTTGCCGACGGATCGACGAAGTTGCTCGTGCGCTGTCCTCACCGCAGAAGCAGATTCGGCGTACCCTGATTCCTCGAGTGCCTGCGCCAGGGATGAGAGTGCCTCATCCAGGCCGCGAGTCAGGACGAGATCGCCAAGTGCAGGTAGTATCCGCAGGACGACATCCTCACTGCGTCGCTGCTGGTCGAGCGGCAGGCGGTGCAGCATGGCCGCAAGTGTGCAGGCAACCTCGGCGAAAATCTGATGCTGCATGGACTCGGAAGAAACGACAGCCAGTGTCTCGATCGTATCCATGATGTGCTGAATCACATCGTCCGAATAGACCACACAGTTGTCTTCGCTCTCCTGGATTGGAGGCTCGGTGGCCCAGCGCGCGATGATATCGCGCAAGCTCTGAATGGCGAGCAGTCCAGGCGCCGGGTTCGATTTGGCTGTCGAAATCGACGTCCACGCAATCATCTCCATCTGTTCAATCCCATAGCTGGGATCGATTCTCACATCACGCTGTTGCTCGATGTGAACCGCGCCACGAACGATCTCAACCACGGCCGACGCAATCCCGGGAGTCGCAGCTTTTACAATTGCCAGACAGTCTCCATAAGCCACATATGATCCGATGGAAACGTTCATGACGACCTCGATCCGGTCTCTCATGCCTGCAGCGGCTTCGTTGACCTTCTCGACATTGAAGCGTGTCACAAAGCCGGTGCGGGTTGCCATCACCGGCGCCGAATGGGTACCGGCATACACTTGCGACCGGCGAGTTGCCCGGATCAGGTCGAGCTGGCGATGACGTGCGAAGAGGATATGGTCGTGGATGCTCTCAATGATGACCGCCGGACGCATCTGGTTGATCGTCGTATATATGAGGACAATCAGGAAGTAGAGCGCGAAGATGGTCAGCAGAAGCGCGACACCGGCACCATAGATCGGATTGTACGGATCATCGACAGTGGCAAGTGTTATCAACGCATACAGCGCGAGCCCTACAAAGAAGCCGAAATAGAATTGATTCTGGCGCCGGCGCAAAAACTGGTCGAACACCTGAGCTGTCATTGAAGCTGCGCTCTGCTGCACAACGATCAGCAGGAGAGTGATCGTAAGCGACGTCATCGTAATGATGCTGCCGGCGATCGCGCCCAGAAGGTCGCTCGTGGCTTTCGCGTCCGCGAAAAAATGAGCTTTCAGGAAGGTATGAACAGGGGCTCCCCGGACCGCCTCCGTATGGTCCAGGAGATAGCTTCCAACGGCAGTGAGAAGGAAGAGCAGGATGATGCACGTCGGCAGGAAAAGAAATTCGTTGAATGCCCGGTGAATCCTGTCCCACATTTCCACAATGCCGAGCTGACGAGTCTGTGGCCGATCATCAACGACTGTCATCAGATACCTGGCTGCGGGTGGTAATGGTTTGCGAGTATATCACGAGATGAGTGCCGCCGCGAGCGAACAGGCGTACCGATGCGGATGCGCGTGGTACGCACTATGGCTTGCACATCTGCGGACGCGTGCATACCGACCACGCATCACTGTATGCTTCCGCGCGTGCGCATGCGCTCGCCATGAAATATGCGATCGCTGGAATTCCGGTACCCAGTCGCTATCCTCCCAACCCATCCAGCCATGGCATCGCTCGAGACGTCTGGGTACGGTCCGGGATGATGCACGCCCTCATCCGCGGCCTCGCCGACGTCATCCTCGCCCCGGCCTGTCTCGGATGCGACGGCATCATCCGTGCGGGCGACACCGCCCGCCTCGTCTGCCGGGTCTGCCGCTCGAGGCTCAAGGCCGTGCCGCCCCCGTTCTGCCAGCGGTGCGGGGCGCCGCTGCTGAAGACGGGGCGGAGCGTCGAGGCGGTCTGCCCGGAATGCGCGCACTGGCCGGACGCCATCCATCATGCGCGCTCGGCCTGTCTCCTCCATCCACCAGGTGACAGGCTCGTGCATCAGTTGAAGTATCGCGGTTGGCGCGCACTGGCCACGCCGATGGCGGAAAGAATGGCACTTACGCACTTGCCGCATCGCGACGGACACGCGCCCCGATATTGCATCGCCGTGCCGACGACACAGGGCCGAATGCGGGAGCGGGGGTATAACCAGGCGGCGCTGCTCGCGAGCGGGTACGCGTCGCATACCGGTCTCGAGCTGGTGGATTGGCTGCGACGGACGGGTGCCAGGGGCAGTCAGACCAGCTTGCAGCCCATGGCACGCGCGGCTAACGTGGCGGGCGCCTTCGCGTTAACCGACGCCGCCGTCATGCCATCCGGCGATGGCGGCTCGTTGCGCGAGGCGCCGGTGGAAGGCGCGCATATCGTGCTGGTGGACGACGTGCTGACGACCGGCGCCACCGCCGCCGAATGCGTCCAGGTGCTGGTCGCGGCCGGCGCATGCTGTGTCTCGATAATGACTTTTGCCCGCGCGCTCGATGCGCGCAGGCTCCTGCAAACTTGATGGGAGATCCATGGCCAAGCGTGTGAAAGTCGCCGTCAACGGGTTCGGCCGTATCGGCCGCAACATCCTGCG
>DASUXU010000146.1:0-2246 GCA_036377735.1 Longimicrobiales bacterium | reverse complement strand
CATTGCCGTTGCGGCCCCGATCCCCAGCGCGAGAACCGTTACGACGGACAGCGTGAAGCTGCGCTGCTGGCCGAGCTTCCGAAGGGCGTACCGCAGGTCCAGCAGGAATGCGTCCATGGATTCCGTCCTGTCGTTTTGTCGTTGGCGTCTCCGATCGTGCGCGACCATCCACTCGCGCACCGCTGCCACATCGCCGAACCTCGACTGCGCTATCTCCCGCGCCTGCGCAGCCTCATGACCCCGCCGCTGCATGTCTGCCGCGCGCATCTCGAGATGGAACTCGAGCTCCTCGTCGACGTCGGCTTCGGGGTCAGGACCCCAGAACCGGAGATAGCGCTGCCAGCCCGCCCGCGGCTTCATGCGATCGACGGCCGTTCGCGCAGGATCAGCGTCACCGCCGCCGAGAAGGACAGCCACGCCGCCGCGTCCCGGCGCAGGTCCGCTTTACCAGCAGGCGTCAGCGCGTAATACCGCGCGCGCCGATTCGTGTCGGTGAGCTTCCACCGTGACGTGACAAACCCGCGGTCCTCCAGGCGGCGTAACGCAGGGTAGAGACTCCCCTCCTCCACCTGCAGCACGTCCCCGCTCACTTCCTCGATCCACCGCGCTATCCCGTACCCGTGCAATTCCCCGGCTGCGAGCGCCTTCAGGATCAGCAGTCCCAGCGTTCCCTGCAGCAGCGTCCCGTTCCCGCGTGCCATGTCGATCTCCCGTGGACAGGTCTCCCCGACAGTATGCCGCTATGCATAGTCTTGCAAGGGGTATGGTACGACCCGTCGACCCGAACGACGAAGGAGAATGTCGTGGGCGACGATGTGCACTTCGGTGGTGCTGCCTGCTCAGCGCTCCCCGGCGCCTGTGACGCGCATGGGCCGGCTCTGATTGCCGAGCCGGTCCACTGCCGAGATCCACACCTCCTGCGCTGGTGCGCGCCACTCGCGAGTTGCGGCCGGCAGCACCTCGGTACGCCAGGGCGGTGTTCCGGGTGCGACGTCCGACGCGCGCCACTGCACCACCCACAGGAATGAGGCCTCGCCGGTGCCCGGTGTGATCGCGAGCGTGCTGCCGCGCAGCGTCGCCCGCGGCTGTGGCGGCGGAGCATCGTCGAGCCACGGCATGAGCGGCACGAGCGCGGGGCGCGCGTAAGTCTCATCGCGAAGACGCGTCGTCAGTGTATCGAGCCGCGCCTGCAGACGGCGCTGATCGGCGCGGATCGAATCGACGCGTTCGGGAGGAACCGTGTCGGAGATGGGCGCGAACGCGTGCTTCGGCATGAGCGTGCCCATGCGGAAGTGTACGTGGCCGTCCGCCCCGGGGCGTCCGCGCGCAATGTAGATTTGCCCGAGGATCTCGTCGGCGCGCCAGCCTGCGCGCGGGCCGGGCGCGAAGTTGACGTTGCTGGTGATTATGCCGGCATACAGCCCCCGGTCGCGCACGTTCTGTCGCACCCACCAGTCGAGCAGCACGGGATAGCTCATGTCGGTACGCGCGATGGGCCAGTAGATCTGCGGCACCATGAAGTCGAGCGAGCCGTCCACGAGCCACTTGCGGGCGTCGGCGAAGATCGATTCATACGCATCGAAGCCGATGATCTGCGGTACAACGTTCGGCCGCCACGTGCCGATCGGGCTGATGCTCACCTTCACCCACGGCTTCGCGCGCTTCACCTCGTCGTACATCTGCGCAACGAAACGGTCGACGTTGTTGCGCCGCCAGTCGCTGCGGCCGAGTGCACCACCGCCCGCACGATAGCGCGCGTAGCTGCCGGAGTCCGGGAACTCGATCTCGCGACCGCTCGCGTCGTTCTCGCGATACGGGTAGAAGTAGTCGTCGAGGTGCACACCGTCGACGTCATAGCGCCGCACCACGTCCATGATGACGTCAATGCTGCGGCGCAGCACCGCGGGCTCGCCGGGGTCCATCCAGAGGAACGCGCCGTAACGGTGCACCAGCTCCGGGTTCGCGCGGCTGATGTGACTCGGCGCTGCAGTACCCGTCGCGCTCGGCGCCCACGCACGGTACGGATTGAACCACGCGTGCAGCTCGATACCGCGCGCGTGCGCCTGCTCGACTGCAAACTGCAGCGGATCGTAGAACGGCTCCGGCGCCCGCCCCTGCTGTCCGGTCAGATACTCGGACCACGGCTCGAGCTCAGATGGATAGAGCGCGTCCGCAGCCGGCCGGATTTGCAGCAGCACCGCGTTCAGCCGCAGCTCGCTCGCGCGTTCGAGGATGCGGACCAGCTC
>DASUXU010000145.1:0-3718 GCA_036377735.1 Longimicrobiales bacterium | reverse complement strand
CGCTGACGTACGACATGTCGACATTCCGCTGCGCGAAACGTGGACGCAGATCCGCGCCCGTCCCGCCGGCACCTGGTTCCTGCTCGTCAACGCATTCTGGAATGCCGCAATCGACGGCGTGAGGCCGTACCTCTTCATCTTCGCGACAGTCGTAATCGGCGTGACCGTCGCAGAGGGCAGTCTGCTGATGATTCCCACTGCACTCGCACTCATCGGCGGATCGGTGTTCTTCGGCCGCGCAGACCGCCGCGCATACGCGACCATCGACCAGCGCGCCGCCCGCGGCCGGCTGCTGCAGGCGGGCGCTATCCTCACAATCGTTTCAATGGTCATCGGCATCTTCATGCGCAATGTACCCGTCGCCCTGATCAGCCTCGTGATCGGCGGCTTCGGCATGGCCGCGCTGGTCACCCTCGGCTACCCCCTCTTCGCCAACCTCATGGGCGAAGAATCAGCCGGCCAGTACACCGGCCTCTTCGTCGTGAGCGTAGGACTCGGCCGTGTGGTAGCGCCCGTCGTAATCGGCGCCGCGGTCCATCTCGCCCAGCCTCTCTTCCCCACCACCCAGGGCTACCCCATGATGTGGGTCGTCGCCACCGCCTTCATGCTCCTCACCCTCTTCACGTTGCGCCACACCCTGGCGCTCTCCGCGCAGCAACGTTCGAGCTAAAAAAAACAGATTCAATCACAGAGATACGGGGAGGGCGACAAGAGGTACGGGGAGGTGCGTGATCACTCCCCGTTACTCTCCTTCCCTCCCCGTTTCTCCGTGATTGAATCCGTTTCTGGGGCGGCATGAAGGACGGGCGTGGATGAACCCTCCCCGTCCTCCTGTGACTCCCGTCCTCTGTGACTGATTCTGTTGTCTGTTGTTCAGTTCCCGCCGCTCATGCCCGGCCGGAAGCCGATCGAGACGCCGAGGTTGATCGTGAACAGGTTGGCGTTGCTGCGCGTCGGGTTGATCTCGACGCTGCCGTCGGGGTTCTCGGTGATGTCGCCTTCCTTCAGGTACTCGACGTTGCCATTGCCGTGATAGCGCGTGCCGATGTCGATGGCGACGGGGGTGCGGCCGTTCGAGACCTGCCACAGCAGGCCGCCGCCGGCCATCCACGCCAGTGTCGCATCATCCTGGTTCGTCGTGCGCGCGAAATCCTCGTCGTCGCTCGTGCCACTCACGCTCGACTGCGTGAAGAAGTAGCCGAAGCCGATGCCGCCGTTGACGTACGGACGGATACGGCCGCTCGTCGCCATCAGCTGCGGGCCGATGCTGCCCATCGCGATGCTGTTCGTCGTCGTCAGGTCCAGCTGGATCAGGCAGCCGACCGTCTCGCTGAAGCACACGCGGCGGGACTCGGAGCCGTAAACCAGGAATCCGATGTCGGCGCGGATCGCGAGCGGACTGCCCCGCCGGATCGGCACGACCAGGTTCGCGTTCAGGCCGACGCCTGCGTCGATGTAGTCCCGGAACTCGCCAGTAGGCACACCGACGATGAGATTCAGGCCGCCCAGCGCAGTCGGCGCCGGAAGTTCGGGTACATCCTGCGCACGCACTGCGGCCGGAAGGCACAGTGACAGCACCACCATCAGAGCTGTTCTCATTTTCATTGTCAGATCCCCGCGACCCGGTAGAGGACGGCTGCCGCCGCCATGGCGCCCAGCGCGACCCGGAATACCACGATTACACGGCCCATCGCTCGATCGATCCAGCTCTGATTGTCTACCCTGCCCAACGTCCCCGCACGCATGTGAAGTCCTCTTGGTATGATCGTTTGTGTTTTGACCTCCGCCCTTTCTGCGACTACTGGTCACAAAAAGGCAGAAAGTCGGGCGGCCTTCCGACCGCCCATGTGCGACCCTGAACGGTCGCCCGTCCGATATCTCTACGCGTCCGCCGTTACCGCTTCCAGCTCCGCCAGCGCGTGTTCCATCGCCTCGTCGTCCAGCAGGCCTTCCTCCGCCAGCCATTCCTGGTAGAGCATCCCCGCCAGGATAAAGTTGGACAGCTCCTTCAGCGACGACCCGGCCGGCAGCTCTCCCGGACACATGCACGAGTTCCACAGCATTGTGCGCGCGCCGAGCAGTGCGGCCATAGGTCCGAACAGCAGCTCCTGCGGCGTCTTCCGCGGCAGCAGCGAGCGACGAACGCCCTCCTCGAGCACCTCACTGATCAGGCCGAAGTATTCCTCGTCCTGCCGGTGCAGCTCCGCGCGCGTCTCCTCATTCAGCCCCGAGCGGAAGTCATCACGGCTGCAGTACTGTACGAGCCGCTGATACTCCTGCGCGGCCATGTTCTGCTCCCACGTCACCGCGATGATCGCGCGCAGCCGCTGGATCACGTCCAGCTTCGGATCGATCCGCCGCAGCTTCTCGATCGCGTGCCGCTGGTAGTCCATCACCAGCCGCGCATACATGGCGTCCTTGCTCGGGAAGTGCTTGTAGATCGTGCCCTTCCCGATCTCGGCGGCTTCCGCGATCTGCTCAACGGTCACCGCCTGCCAGTCGTCGTTCCTGAAGAGGTCGAGCGCCGCGGCGAGGATTTCCTGTTCGCGGCGCTGGAACTCGCGTTCCTTGCGTTGCTGTACGCCCAATTTGACCCGCTCCCCCGTTTTGACTCGCGTCAATATTATGACTCCCGGTCACGGAAGGCAAGGGACGCGTTTCCCGCCCGGGCATTCGGCCAGCCCGGGCGGCGGACGCCCTTACTCGGGGTCGACCGGGCGGCGACGGATGACGACCTCTTCCACCACCGGTCGGCGGTCGATGACCACCTCGTCGGCGTCGGCGCGGATGTCGCGGGAACGCATGTCGTCCCGCTGGTCCCGGTCGGCATAGCGGACCTCGCTGTCATCGACCATCCGGCCGTGGCCGGCACGTTCCTCCGGGGTGAGGCGCTCGCTGTAACGGGACTCGTAGCTGGGCCCGTGGGCGTCGACGTCGCCGCTGTCGACGATCACCTGCTTACGCTCCCGGTCGAGCTGGGCGCTGCGGAGGGACAGCTCGATATGGCGGTCGGTGTTGTTCATGCCCACCTCCATGAACACGACCTCGCCGGATTCCGGATCCACCAGCAGGTCGTCCACCTCGCCCACATTGCGGCCGTTCAGGGTCCGGACCTCCCAGCCGCGGATGTCGGGCTCGCCGCGCGCGATCCGGAATTTCTTGAGCTCGCTCAGGGGGAACAGCCCCGAGCGACGAGGCTCCGGGCCGACGCCCGCAGCATCTCTCCTCAACCGATCTTTTTCACCCATATTTGAAGCTCCCACTCTCCGGTTCAGGCCGCGGCAACCGCCTTCGGCCCGGTTATGGTTCCTGCAATCATGGCGCCACGCAGGCCGGAGCGGCGATACTGTGCAATATGATGATGCGCACGACATTCCTGGTCCTCGCGATCCTTGCCGTTGCCGCGTGCGACACGGTTGATACGCGCCGCGACGCGCCGTCGGCGTCTGCAGCCGATTCGAATGCGACGGCGTCTACGCGCTCCGCTGCATATCCGCTGATTCCCGCAGCAGCCGGCATTGAACGGGTTAATGACCTGGTGCACGATCCCGTGCGGGACAGCGTCACGGGCGACGCGCGCGTCGCCGCGATGGTGCGACGCGGCTATGACATATTCAGGAATACCCCGACGGCCGCGCCGGCGCTGACGGGCAACGGCCTGTCCTGCGGCAGCTGTCATCTGAACGGTGGCCAGAAGGAGGGCGCGTGGCCGCTCGTG
>DASUXU010000144.1:0-3378 GCA_036377735.1 Longimicrobiales bacterium | reverse complement strand
CGCCGGCGCCGCCACGATGCAGATCAGCCGGATCCTTGCAGCGCCCCGGCGCTTGAGTGAGCTGACGGCCGCGGACGCCGAGCCCCCCGTCGCCAGCATCGGATCGAGCACGAAGAAGTCCCGCGCCTCTACATTCATTGGAATCTTGAAGTAGTAGTCGACGGGCTGGAGCGTGTCGTGTTCCCGGTAAAGTCCGATATGTCCGACACGCACGGACGGCATCAGCCGCAGCATGCCCTCCACCATGCCGAGACCGGCGCGCAGGATCGGAACGAGCGCGAGCTTCTTGCCGCTCACCATGTGAAACGTCGCGCGCTCCATCGGCGTGTCCACCTCGACGGGCTCGAGCGGCAGGTCCTTCGTCGCCTCGTAGCCCATCAGCATGGAGATCTCGTCCACGAGCTCGCGGAACGTCTTCTTGGAGGTGTTGCGATCCCGCAGTACGGCCAGCTTGTGCTGGATCAGCGGGTGCGCGACGACGGTCAGGTTCGGATAGGCTGCCATAGGCTCCGGCATTTCGTTATCGGTGCGGAAACATAGACGCCGCCCGAGGCGTGGCAAGCACTACAGGATGCCAACGTCCGATGCCCGGACCCATCCCTCGAGGAGTGATGGCGACCGGACCAGCAGCCACTCGTTCTCCCGCCTCACGACGCGCGCCGATCCGCCCGCCTCGAGCCGCCCCACCGATTCCGTCCTGGACGTAGGTCCGGCGTAGAGAGCGGCGCCCCGGCCGAACGGCACCACGAGGTCCGCGGCCATTCCGCGCGCGATCAGACCGCCACCGGCCGCCACACCTGCGACGAGGAAGACGATCGCGGCGATCCGCAGCGTTCTCGCAGGCCGGAGGACGTGAATGGAAAGGACGAGCAGCAGCAGCCACCAGCACACCGCGGCGACAATGCGGAGCTCTGCGGAGGAGAGCGGGACCCAGAACGACTTCGCCGCAGCGGCCTCGCCGGCATTGGCAACAGCGAGGTTGTGCGCGACGTCGCGTGCACGCGGCGAGTGTTCGTAGGCACGCAGCCACGCCCAGATGGCGCGGCCGGGATCACCCGCGCGGTACTCGGCCACGCCGAGATCGTACCAGCCGGCAGCGTCATCTGGTGCCTGCGCGACATAGCGTGTGAAATGGCTGACCGCTGTCGCATGGTCGGCACGCTGATACGCCGCAACAGCGTTCGCGAAATCCGTCCGTGCATCTGCGTATGCGACGGCGGACGCGCCGATCATCAGCGTGACCACGATTCCGGTCGCGCTGGCAGCCGACGGCCACCGCTTGCCGCGCAATGCAACGCGCACAAGGTCCTGCAGGTCCGCGTTCGCTCTGCGGATCGTATCCTGCGTCGGTGCGTCGGCTGCGTAGAGGGTTGCGCGCATGCGCGTGGTCAGGGCGTCACAGCGGGCGCGCAGTGCGTCATCATCGGAATGCGTGCGGACATCGTCGACCAGGCGAATCGCGTCGCCGAGAAATGCGCGCGGCTCGGCAGTGGATACCGCGGCATCGAGTGCGCGTGCCCGCTGCTGGAGTGCTGCGCGCTGCTGGCGCCGCGCGTTCCCTGCACTCCCGCGCTGTGCGCGCAATGTGAGCGCGGCGAGGAGCGTGATCAGCGGAATGACATTGAGCAGGAGGAAGGTGCGGGATCGTGTCCAGTCGGCGATGCCGCGCCCCGAGCTGACACGCAGCGGCGCCAGGGTGGTGTCGCTTCCGCGCGCAGCCGCGGCCGGTGTGACTCCGAGTGCCACGGGATCCGTCGCGGCGCCTTCGTAGTGACCCGAAGACGGGTCGAACCACGTGTACGTGATCGGCGGGACAACGACCGGTCCGTCCTTTCGAGGGATGAGCACCCACTGGAATGTGCGGACACCACCGATGCGCGCGTTCACGACGCGCAGCGTGGCATCCTCAGACGGCGGATAGACCTCGACGCCGTCCAGGTCGGGGAACGATGGCGGCTGCAGCGCCTTTATGTTGCCCTCCCCTTCGATCTGCAGCGTGTACGTGAACGCGTCGCCGGCTGCGCCGCTCGTTCGGTCGATACTCCCCGCGACCGTGTAGCGGCCGACAGCGCCGGAAAAGGCAGCGGGCCTGCCCTCGGCGGGGAGCGGGATGACGGTGACT
This sequence comes from Longimicrobiales bacterium, assembly GCA_036377735.1. Lineage (GTDB taxonomy): Bacteria > Gemmatimonadota > Gemmatimonadetes > Longimicrobiales > RSA9 > DASUXU01. The sequence continues at coordinate 1,256 of DASUXU010000144.1, read as the reverse complement.
GTCATCGAGTCGCCGGTCGTCTCCTGCACCGAGCTGCCCATGTACGCCCGGCGGGTCTCGTATACGATGCGGCCCGCGGGAATCGTGAAGCGGCCCGCGCTCAGCGGAAACAGCGCGCCGCGGTATGTCTGAACCTCGACGGGCTCGCCATCAATAACATCCGTCTCGATGGTGATGCGTTCCGGCAGGTCCTGGATCCAGAACCCGTCGGGCTTGGGCGGATCGAACGACGGCCCGCGCAGGATCGGCGTGCGGGAATTGAGGGGCATGATGGCGGCCATGCCGAGCACGAGCTGCTGCCCGACATAGGCTGTCGGTGGTGTGAGCGTTGTCTCGAGGCGGACCGGCGTATCGGAGTCGCGGCTCGACGACGGCAGCACGGTGAGCTCCACCGGCCTCGTGCGGTACTCGACGCCGTCCACGCGTACGATGACGGAAGGCATCGTGTATTCTCCCTGCATTGCCGCGACGATACGATATTCCTGCCGCACGACGGTCTGCCTGCCGCCCGGCATCATGATCTGCGTCTCCTGCGACGTATAGGTCCCCACGACGCGGATCTCGCGATCGAAGCGCGGGGTCGAGAAGACGGGCGTGCCCCGGCCCGGGATGGTCGCTGTGACGATGAAGCTGACGGGCGCTCCTGCTGCAGTCGTACGCGCGGAGAGATCGGCGCGGACCTGGACACCGTCCTGCCTCGGCGTTGCGGGAATTGCGAGCGTCAGTGCAAGAAGGAGTGCCGGGAACATCGGTCGGCTGACTACCAGTCCCGCTCGACGGACGTGCGACGCTGACCCTGGCGGAGAGACTGGCGCGTCAGCTCACGCTCGTCCTGCTCGACACCGCTGAGGATGCGGTCCGCTTCCGCCTTCGTCAGCGGTCGCTGCTCCAGTCCGCTCCCGCCCTGCGAGTCCTCCCCGCTCTGCGACTGCGATGACGACGCGCCGCCGCCGCCCTGCTGCTGCTGGTCCTCGGCGCTCTGCTGCGGCTGCGGATTCTCTTCACCGGGATCCTGCGGCTTCTGCATCTGGTTCTTCTCACGCTCGCGAAGAGCCAGCTCGAGGTTCCACTTCGCATCGGCATCATGCGGATCCATGCGCAGGCTGCGGCGGTACGCCTCTGCTGCAGCATCGAGCAGCGTGCTGCGCGCGGCGGGATCCATCTCCTTCTGCGCGCGCGCGTCGAACAGGAATCGGTTGCCGAGATTGTAAAGCGCGCGCTGCCGCACTTCGGGCTCCACCCGGTCGATTGCCCGA
>DASUXU010000143.1:0-4459 GCA_036377735.1 Longimicrobiales bacterium | reverse complement strand
TCGAGGCGGCTCTCATTCGGCTGCTGAACAAGCCTGTGCGCATTGCGGCGGCCGGCCGGACCGACGCCGGCGTCCACGCCACGGGCCAGGTCGTGAGCCTGGATGTGCCAGTGCGCTGGACGCCGCACGAGCTGCGCCGGGCCCTCAATGCCGTTCTGCCCGAAGACGTCTGGGTCAGTGCCAGCGCTGCTGCAGACCCTGACTTCCACGCCCGCTTCAGTGCGATCGCACGCGGGTACGTGTACCGGATCGGCACCGCCGACATTACGGCGTCGCCCTTCCTCCGGCACCGCTGCTGGCCCATGCGCCAGGCGCTGCCGCTGGACGCCATGAATGATGCGGCGTCCCGACTGGTCGGCGAGCACTCGTTCCTCGCGTTTGCAAAGGCGGGACAGCCTGAGCGCGGGGACCGCTGCACGGTGCACCGGTCGGACTGGCGGCCATGGCGCACGTACGGACTGGAATATCACGTCGTCGCAAACCGGTTCCTCCACCACATGGTTCGCTACCTGGTCGGTACCATGGTAGACGCAGCGCGCGGCCGCCGCCCGATCGACGAGATCGATGCGCTGCTGCGGGGTACTACCGACCTGGAAACGTCGCCGCCCGCGCCCGGTGAGGGGTTGTATCTGAGTCGCGTTTATTATTCGCCTGCAGAAATACAAGAGGAGTCACTCGATGAAACTGTTCCTGGATAGCGCCGACATCAACGAGATCCGGCGCGCTGTCGACGCGGGGCTGATCGACGGCATCACGACGAATCCGTCGCTCATGGCGAAGGTCGCAGGACCGGACCGCAACCCGCGCGACCTGATGGCCGAGATCTGCCGCACGGTTGATGGTCCTGTCAGCGCCGAGGTCGTTGCGACGGATGAAGACGGGATGCTGAAGGAAGGCCGCGACCTCGCGAAGATCGCGGACAACATCGTGGTGAAGGTGCCGCTTACGGAGGCGGGCCTGCTGACGTGCCGCCGTCTGCGCAGTGAGGGCATCGGCGTGAACGTGACGCTGTGCTTCTCGGCCGCACAGGCGCTGCTCGCGGCAAAGGCCGGTGCCACGTTCATCTCGCCGTTCGTCGGCCGGCTCGATGACGTCGGGCAGGACGGCATGCAGCTGATCGAGCAGATCGTGCAGATCTATCACAACTTCGATTTCGAGACGGAAGTGCTGGTCGCATCGGTGCGTCATCCGATCCACGTGGTGCAGGCGGCGCAGCTCGGCGCGGATGTCGCAACGATTCCGTCGAAGATCCTGCACCAGCTCATGCACCACCCGCTCACGGACCGCGGCCTCGAGAATTTCCTCGCCGACTGGGCGAAGGTGGCACCGAAGGCGTGATGTCCCACGTGATGAGAGTCCGGCTCCGCAACGCACTGCTCTTCTGCACGGTCCTCGCCCTGGGCGCATTCGGCCCTGCGCTGGCAGGTCGGTTCGTGCCGCATGCGGATGCAGGCGACGCCGGTCCCGCGCCCGCACCGGAGACGCGGGACTCGGTCGTGTTCGCGGGGGCTGCACCAGTCGACACTGCGATGCAGGACATCGCAGCCGAGAGACGCACGGCGATCGTGCGCGCAGCGGAGCGCGTAGCACCGGCGGTGGTCAGCGTCAGCGTGGTGCGGCGGGAGGCCGTGCAGCCGCGCACACTGCTCGAGAGCATGTTCATCCCACCGGGCGCGGTGCGAGAGTCGGAAGGTCTGGGCTCGGGCTCGATCATCGATGCGCGGGGCCTTGTGCTGACGAACGAGCACGTAGTGCGCGGTGCAACCGAGATCATCGTGACACTGCGCGACGGCCGTCAGTTCAATGCGACGGTCGCAGGATCGGATGAGGTCACGGACCTGGCACTGCTCCGGCTGCGTGACATCACGGGAACACTGCCCGTCGCGCCGCTCGGCACGTCGCGCGACCTGCTGGTCGGTGAGTGGGCCATCGCAATCGGCAATCCCTACGGCTATCTCTTGTCGAACGCGGAGCCGACCGTAACGGCGGGCGTGATCAGCGGTGTGAACCGCAACATCATCCAGAGCGGTGGCGACGGCAGCGGCTACTACCTGGACATGATCCAGACGGACGCATCGATCAATCCCGGCAACTCAGGCGGCCCGCTGGTGAACGCGCTCGGACAGGTGATCGGCGTCAACTCATCGATCATATCCGGTGCGGGCGGCAGCATCGGCCTCGGTTTCGCGATCCCGATCGACCGCGCGAAGCGCATTGCAGCGGACCTGCTGACGGATGGCAAGGTTCGGCGCGTGTGGGTGGGTGCGGACGTCGAGGATGAGGTGCATGCGGGGCGCGGCCGCATGGTGCGCGTGGCGCGCGTCACGCCGGGCTCGCCGGCTGCGGCCGCGGGCCTGCGCGAGGGCATGGTCGTGGAGCGTGTCATGGGCCGCGTCGTCCGGTCGGCACTCGACTGGGAGGCGCACCTGCTCGATGCGCGCGTCGGCGAGCCGTTTGAGGTGATCGCCTCGGAGAACGGCCGGAGCCGCACACTGCGCGTATCGCCGCAGGACCTGCCGTCCATTTCTGCAGACCGTGTACAGGCTCTCGACGACTTCACACTGGTCACTCTCTCTCCCGCGATCCGCAGCGAGCGCCGGATCCGGAGCGAGAATGGCGCACTCATCGTCCGGCTGACGGACGCAGCCCGGCGGATCGGCCTGCGCGAAGGCGATGTCATCGTGGACATCAACCGCAACGGCATCGAGACGGCCGAGCAGGCTGCGTCGATCCTGACGCGGCTGCGTGGAACCGGTATTGCCGTACGCATGACCATCGAGCGCGGCGGGCAGCTCCGCTCGGTTTCCTTCGACATCCGTGGATAGACCGTTGACCCCAGAGAAGACCGGAACCCCGGCGCCCGACGCATATCGCAACCCTCTCGTCGAGCGCTATGCATCGCGCGAGATGAGCAGGATCTTCTCCGAGCGCACGAAGTTCGTGACGTGGCGCCGGCTGTGGATCGCACTGGCGGAGTCGGAGCAGGAGCTGGGTCTGGACATACCCGGCGACGCGCTTGCAGAAATGCGCGCCAACGTCGACAACATCGACCTGGACGCGGCGAACGCGCACGAGAAGCGGCTGCGGCACGATGTGATGGCGCACGTCCACCACTTCGGCGATGTCGCGCCGAAGGCGCACGGCGTGATCCACCTCGGCGCCACGTCCGCATACGTTACGGACAACAGCGAGCTGCTGCAGCACCGTGACGCACTGCTGCTCGTGCGCGAGCGGCTGCTCTCCTGCATCGATGCACTGGCGAAGTTCGCGAAACAGTACCGCGACCTGCCGACGCTCGGGTTCACGCACTTCCAGCCCGCCCAGCCCACCACGGTCGGCAAGCGCGCCACTCTCTGGATCCAGGACCTGCTGCTGGACCTGGAGGAAGTGGACCACCGCCTGTCCACCGTCCGGTTCCGCGGTGTGCGCGGCACCACCGGCACGGAGGCTTCCTTCCTCGAGCTGTTCGACGGCGACCACGGGAAGGTGGACGCGCTCAACGCGAAGATCTCGGAGAAGATGGGCTTCGGCCGGCTGTATGGCGTGACAGGCCAGACCTACCCGCGCAAGAGCGACTACGCGTTCCTCGCGACACTCGCGGGCATCGCGGCGTCGGCGTCGAAGATCGCCCACGACCTGCGGCTGCTGCAGCACCTCAAGGAAATCGAGGAGCCGTTCGAGAAGGAGCAGATCGGCTCGTCGGCGATGGCGTACAAGCGCAACCCGATGCGCGCCGAGCGGATCACCGCGCTCGCGCGGCACGTGATCGCGCTCACCATCGATCCTGCGTTCACCGCGGCGACGCAGTGGCTCGAGCGGACCCTGGACGACAGCGCGAACCGCCGCATCGCGATTCCCGAGGCGTACCTCGGCGTCGATGCGATCCTGCTGCTGCTGCACAATGTGTCGGCGGGCCTGGTGGTGCGGCCCGCAGTCATCCGTCGCCATCTCGAGGACGAGCTGCCGTTCATGGCAACGGAGGCGATCCTCATGGACGCCGTGAAGAAGGGCGGCGACCGGCAGGCGCTGCACGAGCGCATCCGCATCCACTCCATTGCCGCGGCGGAGCGGGTGAAGGAACACGGCGAGCGCAACGACCTGGTGGACCGCATCGCGGGCGACACGGCGTTCAACATGCCGCGCGCCGCACTCGATGCACTGCTCGACCCCATGCGTCACACCGGCCGCGCCGCGCAGCAGGTGGACCGCTTTCTGGAGAACGACGTGTACCCTGCGCTGCAGGGTCATGACACCAACAGCACTGTACCGGAGCTCAAGGCATGACGCAGGCGATTGCAAACACGACACTCCCCCTCCCGCTCATCGCGCAGGGCAAGGTCCGCGACGTCTACGCAGTCGGCGATGACCGCCTGCTGCTCGTCGCAACAGACCGCATCAGCGCATTCGACGTGGTGCTGCCGCAGCCGATCCCGTTCAAGGGCGAAGTGCTGACGCAGCT
>DASUXU010000142.1:0-48881 GCA_036377735.1 Longimicrobiales bacterium | reverse complement strand
CGGTCCCCCGTCTTGCGGGCGATGAAGTGGACCAGGCGGTCATGATATCGATCGTATAGTGCGGAAAACGCACCGAAATGTCCGTCCAGATGGGCTGCAACCAACTCCCCATCCGACATCCCCGACAGCGTCACCGGGACGGCGTGCGAATCGCGCGACTGCAATGCTGTTTTCGCCACACGTACCCCCCTTCACAGGCTCATTTCTGTGCCCTGAATCTAACTTCAACGACCATTAAAATCAAGCACGACCCAACGGGCCGGAACGCAGAACGGGGCCTCTCGCCAAGGCCCCGTTCCCGTTGTCCCACAACGATTTAGCTACCGACCCGATGGCCTCGGGCGCGCTACCGGCCTACTGCGACGTGGTCGTCGTACCAGGCATCGTGTCCACGGTTACCGGTACGCTGTCCGGCGTCGGCGGCGGCGGTGCCGGTGCGTACTGCACGGCCGGCTGCTGCACGCTGGCCGAGTCCGCGGGCATGTCCGCGCGGTCGTTATCGCCCTGATAGTACCGCATGACGACCCAGACCACGACGGCCAGGATCAGAAGGCCGAGGATCCACGGCCAGACCGAGGACCCTTTCCGCTCGATGTTGATATCCGCCATTGCACGACTCCGTGAGTGGTTCGTCGACGGAACGTAGCAAGTGCCGTGCTACGTTCTATGCGACGGCGGACCCGCTGCGCACGATGTTGATGCCTCTCCGGCCCAGCTCTGCGATGTATGCTTCCGCGTCGATCGCGAGGTCGGGCGTGCGAACGCCGGGCGTCACGCGTCCCTCCGCCTGCATCTGCCCGGTAATCGACAGTGAGTAGCCGGTCGTGCGGTTCATCGCGCTGATGCCGGTCTTGGCATCGAAGTAGTCGATCAGGTCGAACCGGACGACCGCCGGCTTGCCATCCTTCTCCCCCTCTGCCTCGACGCGCATCGCGACCAGGTCCGGCGCGGCCGGCTTGAGCAGGCGCGGCTCTGCGCAGGCGATGAACACATCGCGCGGCACGACCGACTTGCCGCCCACATTGACCGGCTCCAGGTCGATCAGCCCGAGCTCGCGGATGGTGCGCATGATGTCCGCGTGTCCAGGATAGCGAAGCGTTTTGTATTCGAGGTTCGGCACGTTCTCGTACGTCCACGGCATGGTCGACAGGCCGCCGGCGGTGTGGAACGCCTCGAGCTCGCCGACGGGTTCCGGGAACGCGACCGGCTCCAGCTCCGACAGCGCCTCGACCTGTTTCGGCTCACCATTGCGTCGCACCCACGACAGCGTCGTGTAGTAATCGAGCACACCGTGCAGTGAGTAGACGATCTGGTAGTTGAGCGGCGGCTCGGGATGCTGCGGCAGCCCGCCCACGCGGATTTTCACGCTGCTCGTCTTATCGAGTGCCTTGATCCCTGCTGCAGCCAGGATATTCACCATGCCCGGTGCGAGTCCGCAGTCCGGGACTACACTGATACCCTTCTCGCGCGCCTGCCCATCGAGCTTCATCTGGTCGAATACGATCCCGGTATTGCCGCCCAGGTCGCACGAGTGCACGCCCGCCTCGGTCGCCAGACGCGAGATCGCGAGATTGAAGTAGTACGGCAACGCATTCATGCATGCGTCCACACCCTTCAGCGCGGAACGCACTGCGTCCTCATTCGAAGCGTCGAGCTGGAGAAGCTCGAGACGCGACGTGTTGCGATATTTTTCCAGGAACGCCGGCAGGCGGTCGACACGCAGGTCGGCCAGGCGGACCATCGTTACCTTGTCATTCTGCAGCAAATCATACGCGCAGGCCGCTCCCTGCAGCCCCGCGCCGAGTACCAGCATCCGCATCACAGCCTCCGAACCCCTGGGAATCCACGATCGAAAGACACAGCGCGCACCAGCCGTCGAAACGGCGGCGCGCGCTGCATTACAGCCGCGGGACAGTGGCGGCCGGACGGCTCCCTGTCAACCGATCGGGATCGTGTCCGGCACTGGTACGCCGAGCGGCCGCGGGGCAGGCGGCGGCGTGGTTCCGGGCGTTGTGCCCGGCGTGGTCCGCGGAGTCGTAACCGGTGGCGGCGACTGGCGTCCCGGCCGCGTCGTGTCGACGCGGATCGTCGGGTTCGCCGGCGGCTGGACCGGGTCTCCGATCGGCGTATTTGCTATGCTGTCCCGCTGCCGGCGCAGTGCAGCCGTGTCAGTCTCGTAGATCGGATCCATCTGCGCCGGAGGCAGCGCGTACTGCGTCGTATCGTCGTCCAGGTACTTCGCGCGCATCCGCTCCCACCAGCTCATGTTCTGCGCTTCCAGTTCGTCCAGCTGGTACTGGTCGTACTGGAGGGAGTCATAGGCGTAGAACGACGGCCCGTAACAGTAGTTCATGGGCGTCGTGCCGCGCAGGAAATACTCGGTGTGCGTGCCGCCCTGTGCAATGCAGCCCTGGCTGACGACATCGCCCTTATCATCGACGACTGCGGTCTCCACACCACCCGGTGCCAGCCATTCCTCTGCCGGCCCTGCGACCCGCGCCATCACGCGTCCCCAGACAGGTGCAGCGATGACGCCGCCCGAGCCGCCGCGCACGATGGTCTTCCGCTTGTCGAAGCCGATCCAGATCGTTCCCACCACCTGCGGCGTGTAGCCAACGAACCAGATGTCGGCTGCATCCTGTGTCGTTCCGGTTTTGCCTGCGGCCGCGCCTCGGAAACCCGCGGCCCGCACGGCCGTCGCCGTACCACGATTCACTACATCTTCCAGGATGCTCGTGGTGATGAATGCGACGGACGGGTCGATTACGCTGCTCGATTGCGGCGTCTGTGACCAGACGGCGCCGCCGTTGCGATCCGTGATTTCCGCGACGAACCGCGCGTCCGGCCGCTGGCCCAGTGTCGCGAATGCGCCGTATGCCTGTGTCACCTGCAGAGGCGTGACTTCGGACGTGCCCAGGACCACCGCCGGATTGGACGGGATCTGCCCCATTCCCATGGTTTCTGCGAGCTGCTGGACGCGCGACAGTCCCACTTCCATCGCAAGCCGAACGGTCGGCACGTTGCGCGAGTTCATGAGCGCGTCGCGCATCGTTACCGCACCAGCGAACGTGCCGCTGTAGTTGCGCGGCTCCCACACCCGCCCGTTGTCCAGCACATACCGCAGCGGCCGGTCGAGCAGACGGTGCGTCGGCGGCAGGCCGCTCTCGATCGCCGCCGCATAGACGAACGGCTTGAACGCGCTGCCCGGCTGGCGTTTTGCCTGTGTGGCCCGATTGAACTCCGAGTCGTCGTAGTCGCGGCCTCCCACCAGTGCGAGAATGTCGCCGGTTCGCGCATCCATGATGAGGCCCGCGCCCTGCAGATATTTCGTCCCGCCCTCTGGCGACGCCGACGTGTCCGCCTGCGCCGCGGCGTACGTCGTATGGATGAACCGGCCGAACGCGCCGCTCTCCACCGCGCGCAGTTGCTTCGCCAGCTCTTCCTCCAGCGCCGTCTGCATCTTCAGGTCGAGGGTGGTGCGGATGGTGTAGCCCTGCGTATAGATCGCGTCACCCAGCTCATCTTCCAGCAGCCGACGAACTGCTTCCACAAAGTACGGTGCGCGATCCTGCGTCTTTGTATCGCGCGTCTTCAGCTTCAGCTTCGCGTCGGCGGCTTCCGCAGCTTCCGCCGCAGTGATGAATCCCTGGGCCTGCATGCGGTCCAGCACAAGCTTCCGGCCTTCCAGTGCGGCCTCCGGATTCGAGCGCGGATTCAGTCTTGACGGCGCGCGCGGCAGCGACGCGAGCGTCGCAGCTTCCGCGAGGTTCAACGCACTGGCGTGCTTCGCGAAATACTCCTGTGCCGCCGCCTCGATGCCGTATGCGCCATGGCCGAAGTAGATCTGGTTCAGGTACAGCTCGAGGATCTCCTTCTTTTCGTAGCGCCCCTCGATCTGCCGTGCGACCCGTGCCTCACCCAGCTTGCGCCATAGCGTCCGCTGACTTGCCGGCAGCTTTTCCGGGAACACGTTGCGCGCCAGCTGCATCGTGATCGTGCTCGAGCCCTCCTCGATACCGCCGGACTTCACATTCTTAACCAGCGCGCCGGCCACGCGCCGCCAGTCAACGCCGCCATGCTGCCAGAACCGCTGGTCCTCGATCGCCACGAACGCGTTCTGCACGTGGTCCGGGATCGAATCGATGGACACCACCGTCCGCTGCGTTACGAAGAGCTTCGCGAGCTCCGCGCCGTTCCGGTCCAGCACGACCGACGCCTGATCGGGCATGTAGCCCTTCAGCATGTCCACGTCCGGACACCCGTGCAGGCCGCAGCGCTGATAGAGCACGATGAACGCGATCAGACCGATCAGCGCAAAGCCGCCCACCCACTTGCCGGCCGTCCGCCACCGGCTGCGCTTCGGCGCCGGCGCGGCATGCACCCCGTCCACCGTCTGCCGACCGCGCGACCCCTCGCCCGGCCGATCCGCCGGACGCGGCGAATGCGCCTCGTCCCCCGAAGTCCTGTCCACCATCTACCTCAGCCCATTAGCCATTAGCCCATTAGCCCATTAGCCATTCGATAGGCAATAGCCGCACCAGTTCCGCAGCCCTGGCTCGCCTTGACCCCCCACCGCATTCCGATAGCTTTCGCCCATGAGCGCATTCACCGAGGAACAGATCAAGCAGAAGGTCCAGGAGGGGTACATCCTGGAGTCGCCGGACGAGATGACGCCGGGCTACCACAAGGCCCTGACCATCCAGCTCCTCGTCCAGGCGGACACCGAGCTGATGAGCGCACCCGCGTACTGGATGGCCGCGCAGGATGCGCCGTCGACCAATACCATGGTCTCCGCCGTCGCCATCATTCAGGACGAGCTCGCGCACGCGAACATCGCGTACCGCATCCTGGAGGACATGGGGCACGACAAGGAACAGCTGATCTACGGCCGGGAGCCGCACGAATTCAAACACCCCTACGGCTTCGACCAGCCGCTCGAGAGCTGGGCCGAGCTGGTCTGCGCCAACGGCTTCTTCGATCGCGCCGGCATCACCCTGCTCTCGGACGTCTTCCGCAACACCTCCTACGGCCCGCTCAAGCGCGCGCTCGTGAAGGTTGATCTCGAGGAGACGTTCCACCTGCGCCACGGTGAGGTCTGGATGAAGCGCCTGGCGGGTGCGGGCGGGGAGGCGAAGGAGAGGCTCCAGCGCGCCGTCGACTGGATGTTCCCCATGACCATCGAGTGGTTCGGCCTGCCGGACGACATGAAGCGGCACAGCGGCCAGCTCGATTACCGGCTGAAGGGCATGACCAACGACGAGCTGCGCCAGACCTGGATGGCGTCCACCGTCCCGCTCTGCGAGGGTCTAGGCCTGAAGGTGCCCGCGCACTTCGACGCACAGCAGCAGAAGTACGTGCTCGACTTCCCGTTCCCATGCGCCTATGACGACAAGGCGAAGCACTGGGATTTCACGGGAGGCGAGATCTCATGGGACGACGTGTTCGCTCGCTGGAAGCGCCGGGGCCCGATGAACGAGCGCTATGTCGAGTCCGTCCGCCGCAGCCACGGCACGCTCGGCAGAATAATGAAGCAGAAGGTCGCATGAGCACCGCGGCGCCTCGTCCGGTTGTGATCGATGAGGTTGCGGCTGCAACCTCCCGCACGAGGCACCTGCTCGCAGGCCAACCCGCCAGCAGCGACCCGCGCTACCGTTCCGAAGACCCTGCACTCGACGCGATCTGGCTCGCACTCCGGGAAGTCGCAGACCCCGAGCTGCCCGTGAGTCTCGTCGATCTCGGCCTGATCTGCGACGTCCGCCGCAGCGGTGCCGCCGTCGAAGTCGACATCACGTTCACGGCGACCGCATGTCCGTGTATGAGCTTCATCCGCTTCGATATCGAGGAGCGGTTGAAACAGGATCCCACGATCGATACAGTGATCATCAGCGACCGCTGGGACCCGCCCTGGACCACTGACCGAATGACCGCAGAGGGTAAAGCCCTTCTGCAGACGATGGGCGTTGCGGCGTGACTAACCCCACAGCCCTCAGCCCTGAGCCCAGGGCCATCCGCCCTCTCCCTCACCCTTTCCCTGTTCACTCGTGATCTACGAAGTCTTCGCACGCAAGGCCCGCGGCGAGCCGCTCCGCCACATCGGCAACTTGAACGCTCCCGATGATGCCCTTGCAGGCATCTACGCGTACAACACCTATGACGAGGAGAAGTGGTTCGACATCTGGGTCGCCCCGCGCGACCGCTTCGTCGAGGTCTACAATGTCGAGCGCGGGCCGGTTGCACCCGTTGATCGTGCACCGACCCCCGCGGCTTCACGAGGCGGTACGTCTGCCGGCGCGACGGTGGCGTCATGAGTGATGTTGCGGAGTCCACGATGATCACGCGCGCGGCGGATCTGCCGGCTGACCTGCGTGAGTACGTGCACGACCTCATTCTCGTGCTCGCCGACACGAAGCGCCTGCTCGGGATGCGCTATGCCGAGTGGATCCTCGGCGCACCCGAGCTCGAGGCCGGCATCGCGTGCGCATCGATGTCCCAGGACGAGTGGGGACACGGCCGTCTGCTGTACGCACTGCTGAAGGATTTCGGCGACGATGTCGATGCCATCGAGCATGGCCGCGAGCCTTCTGCATACCGCAGCATGCAGGCGCTCGACCGCGCGCCCGTTTCATGGCCCGAGCTCGTCGCTCTGAATGCGCTCGCCGATACCGCGCTGTCCAATCAGCTCGAGGCCCTCACCGCGTCGACGTATGTGCCGCTGCGGCAGCGCGTCCAGAAGATTCTCGATGAGGAGCAGTTCCACACCGCGCACGGCCGCGCGTGGTTCACGCGCCTCGCCCGCGCCGGCGACGACACGCGCGCCGAGCTTGCCGCCGCAGTGTCCCGTTACATCCCGGATGTCCTCGCCTGGTTCGGCAACGAGTCGGACGCCGCCCGCGCTTTCCGTAATGCGAGTATCGTCGATGCGGCTGCAAGCGATCTGCGCGCGCGCTATCTCCAGAGCATTGCGCCGCTGCTCGCGGACGTAGGCGCAGGCGATGCCGTCACTTCCATCGAACCCGACTGGAATGGGTTCGACGAGAGCACCCGCCGGTACGCGGGTTCCGCTCCCGATGAAGAAACGATCCGCAGGATCCGCGGCGACAAGAACCGCGCGTTCCTGATGGACTGATGGCGGAACGTCCCGCCGCTCCGAATTACGGCCTTCCCGAGAAGGTAGCCTGTCCGTTCTGCGGACAGGCTGAGCACACCGAACTTCACTCCCCGTTCGGACCCCAGCTCTCCGTCGCCACCTACTGGTGCCGCGCCTGCCGCGCCCCCTTCGACTATCTCAAGTGGCGTAAATAAGCTCACATCTCTTACGGACCACCCTTCGGAGCGTCGGGGTTGACCGATTCCACCATGGAGACGCCCCATTCTCACAGCTATCGTTGCCGGTGTTGAGGCGCCTGGCGCGCGCGAGACGCTGGAAATGCGGATCGGAGCCGGTCAACGATCATTTTCAGGTGTGATCGCACGGGTGTGCCTACACGCGTTCGAAAATGACGCGGCCGAGGTGTAGGCGCTTAGCGAGCTGCATGTCAGAAAGAGTCTACTCCGGACGACCGAAGGGTGGTCCGGAGGCTGTGTCGGGCGGTACGGTATCTGGTGCCATTGTATCCGGCGCCATTGTGTCTGGACGTATGCTGTCGCGCACGGACGGGTCGACGAACAGGGTGTCGAACGTCACGCTGTCGATCGGCAGGCGGATCGTGTTCAGCTGAATGCTGTCACGCGTGGGCAGATCGAAGTCCTCCGGCGTGATCTCCGCCTGCGGCACGTCGGCCGCACGCGGCAGGCGCGGCGTGCCGAGATAGCGGTCGTCGCTCGGCGTGCGCGTTGGACGTTCCGAGCCTACATGCCGTCGCAGCCAGATGGAAAGCTCGTGGAAGCGCTCGCCGAACCACGTGCCAATGCGTCGGATCACGCCAGGTCTGCCGGCGACCGGTTCGCCCGCCGGACAGCTGCGCGGTGGTTCCGTTCCGTCGATGAACAGCTCGGACCGCGCTTTTCCGTGTTCCGGCCTGCAGCCTTCCGTCAGCAGCAATCCCGTGGCGGGATCGGTGCGCTTCACCACTACGCCCTCCGGCCGGTCCCAGTCGCGCGGTTTGCTGTCGCCATAAACCGCGCGAATCAGGCGACCGAACACGGGTGCGGCGAGACGTCCTGCACTTGCGTTGGCAGTGATCGGCTTTGGCTGGTCGAAGCCGAACCAGATGGTCGCGACGTAGTCCGGCGTGTAACCTACGAACCATGCGTCCGCACCATCATTCGTAGTGCCGGTCTTCCCCGCAGCAGTGCCACGATATCCGACCCGACGGACGGCGGTACCCGTCCCCTCGTCGACTGCATCCTCCAGCATATCGGTCACGAGGTATGCGACGGCGGGATCGATCGCGTCATGGCGTTCCGCCCGGCGACTCCATACGACGTTGCCGTCGGTGTCCTCGATGCGCGTGAAGAAGCGCGGCTCGACTGTCTGCCCCAGCGTTGCGAGCGGCGTGTATGCCTGTGTCAGCTCGAGCGGCGTAACCGCAGCGCTGCCGAGTGCGACAGACGGAACATCAGGGATCTCACTGCGCACCCCGGACCGGCGCGCAACCCGACGAACACTGCCCATGCCGATGTCCGCAGCCAGCCGGATCGTGGGAATGTTCTTCGAGCGCACGAGTGCATCGCGCAGGGTTACGAAGTCCTCGTTCTCTCCGCCGAAGTTGCGCGGTTCCCAGTGCTCCCCGCCCGGCAGCTCGAGCGCGAGTGTGCTGTCCGCAATCTGCTGCGTCGGCAGGATCCCCTCATCGAGCGCGGCCGCGAAAACAAAAGGCTTGAACGCACTGCCCGGCTGACGATGCGCCTGCGTTGCACGGTTGAATCCCGACTCGCGGTAGTCGCGGCCGCCGACCAGGGCGAGAACCGACCCGGAGTCGGCTGACATGACAATGCCTGCGGTCTGCAGATACTCGGTCTCTTCCGCCGGCTCGCCGCCTTCTGAATAGCGCGCGCCGCGATACGCCCCAAACTCGCTGCGCTCGATGGCGGACGCCTGTCGCTCGAGCTGCGCCTCCAGTGCACGCTGCACGCGGCGATCGAGCGTCGTGTAGACGCGCAGAGGCGATGTGTAGATGTCCTCACCGAACTCGTCTTCCAGGCTGGCGCGAAGCGCGTCGACGAAGTAGGGCGCGACAGCCGGCGCGTCCGCACTCGACACGCGGCTCGGCGTCCGTCGCACGCGAAGCTGCTGCTTTCTCGCCTGATCCGCTTTGCTCCCCGATATCACGCCCTCCTTCTGCATGATCGAGAGCACCAGGTCACGTCGGGTCGCGTTCCGCTCCGGTCGACGACGGGGATTGTACAACACCGGCGACTTCGGCATTGCTGCGAAGGTCGCGGCTTCCGCAAGCGTCAGATCCTTTGCGGATTTGTTGAAGTAGTTGCGCGCAGCGGCCTCGATACCGTATGCACCCTCGCCGAAGTAGATGTGATTCAGGTACAGCTCGAGGATTTCGTTCTTGTCGAACGCGCGCTCGATATCGCGCGCAACGCGCACTTCCAGGATCTTCCGCTTGATCGTCCGCTGCTGGCCGGGAAGACGATCCGGCCACACGTTCCGCGCGAGCTGCATCGTGATCGTGCTGAAACCCTCGGACACGCCGCGCGCCTTCACATTCGCCAGCACCGCGCCGCCCACCCGCCGATAGTCGACGCCGCGATGCCGGTAGAACCTGCGGTCCTCTACGGCGACGAATGCGGCGGGCACATAGTCGGGCAGGGTCTCGAGCTTTACGATGGCGTGATGGCTGGGTGCGAGGTCGGCGAATTTCTCGCCTTTGCTGTCGAGCAGGATGGTCGCGCCACCCGGCTGGTATGACGCGAGACGCTCGACGTTGGGACATCCGGAGAACCCGCAGCGACGCCACAGTACCCACGTGCAGAACACGAGCACGAGCAGTGCGGCGAGCACCGCCCGCGGTGAGATCCTCCGCCTGCCTATGCGCCCTGCGTTTTCAGCCATGCGATCGTCTCCGGCAGTCCCGCCTCCAGCGAACGCGGCTGCCAACCCAGTTCAGCAGTGGCCTTGGCATGCGAGTGCAGCCACCGGTGCCCGGAGACGGTTCGCACATTCTCTGCCGTGATCGCAAAGCGCGCACCCGTCATTCGCGCTACACCGTCGAGCAGACGGCCAGTCAGCAGCGCCAGTGGCGGCGGAAAGCGCAGCAGCGGCCCTCTCACGCCGGCCAGCGCGGTCGCCAGTTGCGCGAAGTGGTTGATCGTCGCGTCGTGGCCCGACAGCACATAGCTCTCGCCCGGCCCGCCCTGGTCGAGTGCCCGTACGATGCCGTCCGCGACATCATCCACATGCACGAATGAGAACCATGCCGGTCCGGTGAGCAGCGCGGGTACGCGGCCGCGCATCAGGTCGCGCAGGAACCGGCCGCCCGGCCCGTTGTCGCCAGGGCCGTAGACGTACGCCGGGCAGATGATGATCAGCGGTAAACCGGCCTGCTGTGCCTGCAGCGCGAGGCTGTGCGCCTCTGTCTTCGTGCGCTCATATTCGGAGGAGTACGGCGGATGATTGCGCGTCGCCTCGTCACCGATCCCGGCAGGCACGGGCCCGAGCGCGACCGTCGTCGAGACATACAGTGCGCGCGGCGTACGCGCGGACTGGACAGCGTCGAGAAACGCAGCGGTGCCATCGATGTTCGTGTGGTACAGTGCGGCTGCGTCCACCACGCCGATGTCGTAGATTGCGGCCAGGTGGACGGCCACGTCTGCGCCCTCGAGGCCCCTTGCGTGGGCGGCCCGATCCGTCACATCACCGACCACCAGCTCGGCGCCCAGCGTCTCGAGAGCCCGCGCCCGGCCGGCGTCCCGGACCAGGCATCGTAGTCGGTCGCCGCGCCCCGCCAGAATTGCCGCGACCCGGCCGCCGATGAAACCCGTCGCCCCGGTCAGGAAGACGCAACGCCCGTCGCTCACTGGTCGATCGGCCCGCTCGCTACCCAGCCGATTTCCACCGGTTCGCCGTCGCCCTCGGCCAGGGCGCCGTCCACGATCACATCGAGCTCACCCGTCCGCTCCAGCCGCTTCTGCGTCGGATTGCCGCCCGTCACCGAGTGCGCCAGGATCGGCAGGTCGCGCGTCGCACCGCCGGGTGAGCGCAGCCGGAGTGTCTTTCCAACCGCAAGGTCTGCCATGGACGGCGTCCCGTCGGTCAGGCGCAACCGGAGCATGTGTCCCCGCAGCGGGACGCGTACAGCGTCCGATACCCGGAACGTATAGGAACTTCCCTTTGCCATTGTCGCCTCGATACCGTGATTCCCCTGCCAGCCGTTGACGCTAGCCCTCGCTGCCGGACCCGTCAATTCAGGCCGGATCTCGCACCCGCAACGCTCCTCGGCCGCAAGCCCGATCCCGGCAGGCCCGCCTGTTCTTGACTTTCGATTTGGCGGTTTCTACCATAGAATCAGGTTAGGCAGCAGTGTGGCTGCACCAGCCATACGCGGGTGGAGTCTGTCGAGCGGTACCTGCGCATCTCGTGGGGGCCGCTTTTTTTGTTGCGCGTGCTGCGGGCGCATGAATCTCATCCGCAGCATCGGCCATCGGCAGGTACATCGCACCAGCCCGGCCGCCCGGTTCCAAATTTCCAGTCAGGAGTTCAAGCGATGGCTCGTACCAATGGTACCGTCAAGTGGTTCTCGCAGGAAAAGGGCTACGGCTTCCTGCAGCGCGAGGGTGGCGCGGACGTGTTCGTCCACTACAGCGCGATCGACGGCAATGGCTTCAAGGTCCTCTACGAGGGCGAAGAGGTCGAGTTCGACGTGATTGAGGAGCCGAAGGGACCCAAGGCTGCGAACGTGGTGCGCCTCAATCCTCCCGCAGAGCCCCCGCGCGGCGGTGGCGGCGGCGGTGCCGGTGGGTACGGCGGTGGCGGTGGCGGCTACGGCGGTGGCGGCGGCGGCGGCCGTGGCGGCAGCGGCGGCTATGGCGGCGGCGGCGGTTACGGTGGTGGAGGCGGCGGCGGCCGTGGCGGCAGCGGCGGTGGCGGTGGTCGCGGCCGGGACAGCCGGTACTAGCCGGTCGCTCGAGTCTCTGCTCGAGTCAGCCTGACCTGATGAAAACGCCCGCGGCGGAGTTACGCCGCGGGCGTTTGATTCTGACGATCCTTACGACGCGTTGATGTCGTAGGACCGGTTGCATGCGGTGCAGCGGAGCGCCGTGACGGGCCTATCGAATCGCGTGGGAATGGAGCGGACGTGTCCCCGCGGACAGACCGCGAGCCTCGCCGGATACTCGATGGTCTGACCATCGCGCGCGTCGCGCATGCGCGATACGGCCTTCACCAGCCAGTGACCGCCCTCCGGCGGTGGTGCATCAGCACGTTTCCTGAACCACACCCGCTCGCTCCTTGCATCGCGTTTCATTCGGAACTGAATCTACCGGGCGAGTCATTCGCGTCCAGCCCACCGGCACGGGTGGCACCATGCGGGGTAGCCATGCGTGACGAACCGAACTCATGAGGTGTCATGTCCGAAATACAGTGCGTGCGCTGCGGCCTTCCCGGTCCCCAGCTCGCGCGAGCCCCTCTCCGCAACGATCTCGGCGAGCGCATCCTGTCCTCGATCTGCCAGCGCTGCTGGGATCAGTGGCTGCGCTATCAGACCGCGCTCATCAATCACAACGGCCTCGACGTGCGCGACAAGCCCGCTCGCGAGTTCCTTACCGCGAACATGGAAGCGTTCCTGTTCAAGACGGGCGACGCAACGGAAATCGACACGTCGAAGCAGGGCGAAATCAGCTGGTGAGCCTCATCTGAGCGCTCTTCCCGCCGTCCTGCTCGTGCCCGGCTGGCGCGACCCCCACTCGGTGCTCGAGCCCCTGGCCGCGTACCTCACGGCGCGTGGCTGGCCCGCAACTCACGTCCACATCGTGCGCTTCCGCGATCCGCTGGGCAGCAATGTCGAGCACGCTCTGGAGATCGAGCGTGCAGTCGCGCGCCTGCGCCATGCATCCGGTGCGGGAGAGATCGCCATCGTCGCTCACTCGATGGGCGGTCTGGCCACACGCTGGTATCTCGGACACAACGCGGACGAGCTGGTCCGCGCCGTCATTTTTCTTGCGACGCCTCATCGCGGCACCTGGCTCGCATGGCTTGGCTGGGGACCCGGCGCAGCGGAGATGCGGCCGCAGTCGCCGTTTCTGCGTGAGCTTCAGATGGTCTCGCTCCCGGCGGGCGTACGCGCGGTTTCCTTCCGCGCACCCCTGGACACCCGCCTCCTGCCGTCCGGGTCGGCCTGGATCGATGGCGCCGAGCGCCGCACCCTCTCCGCTGCGGGGCACCGGCGCATCCTGCGACACCCACGCGTCTTCGAGGAAATCGCCCGCGTGCTCCGCGAGACCTGAAGCGCTGCTCTGCTCGACCAACGCCGCGGCTTTTACGACCTGCCCGGCGGGGTTATCTTTCCGCCTCACGCCATATGCCGGGAAGCCCAATGCAAGTAAAGCTCGCACTGCTGGCCGATTACGCGAATGTGACGGCCGAGGGGAAGCTCAACATTCTCGGCATTTTCGACCGGATCAACGTCCCCGAGATCCCGTCGATACACCCGCAGATGCACCTGATCCTCCGGATCGAGGCGCATCCCGCGGAGCGCAACCGCGCGCACAACGTCGAGATCCGGCTGCATGATCCTGACGGCCAGACGATCTTCGAGGTCAAGGGTGACCTCGTGCCGCTCGGTGTCGGCGCGCACAATACCGCGACGAACCAGATCCTGACGCTGAACAACCTTCAGCTCATGAAGACCGGCGGTTACACGTTCGTCGTACTGGTGAACAACGACCTGAAGTCGGAAGTGCCGCTCGAAGTTGAACTGGCGGCGGCGCCCGACGCGAATGCAACGGTGGACATGAGCGGCGAAGAATGATGCGCCGCATGGAGATATCATGCTCGAACAGATGAAGCAGAAGCTCGCGGATGAGATCGACCGCCTCATGCACGAGCTCACCGTCACGCTGCCGCTCGCCATCAGGAAAGCCGTGGAGCTGGGCGACCTCAGTGAGAATGCAGAGTACAAGTCCGCCCTCGAGCGCCAGCAGTTCGTCCAGGCGAGGCTCAATCACCTGACCCAGCGCGCGGGCGAGCTCTCGAAGATCTCCGAGAGCGCCATCTCCCCCGATAAGGTGGGCTTCGGCTCCCGCGTCGTGCTCGAGCAGGTCGGTGGCCGTGAGCGTGTGGAATACGTCATCGTGTTCGGAGACTTCATCGATCTCGACTCGAACCAGATCTCGATCGCGTCTCCTATCGGTCGCGCCCTGCTCGGCCATGCGCTCGGCGACGAAGTCACCGTCAGTCTCCCGCGCGGCGAGAAGACCTATCGCATCGCGGAGCTGGTTACGCTCCCGCAGATGGTCGCCTGATCGACGTTCTGTCGCCGGGGCCCACCGCCCGGCGACAGGCACTGCGGCACGATTAGTGTAACCCGCCCCTGCCGTGCACAGGGGCAGAACCACTCCGCGAAAAGCGCCGTCGCCTGATCGGCGAAGCCGGCGGGAAAGGTTGGCAGCAGCGCCCGCCGGGCGCCGCTTCGACTGGATCCTGCGTTCCGTCATCTCTGCGTTCGCCGTCGGCTGGATCTTCGCCATCGCGACTGCCACCCCCGAACAGTCCGCCGCACTCCGCAGCCGCATCAGCGCAAACCCGCTCAGCCCGTCGTCTCCACCACCGAACGCCTACCTGCTCGACGCGGCGCTCCGCGAGATTGCCTCGAAGTCGGATTACGCGGGCATCAGCGGCGAGGTGCGCGTGGTGGTGCGCGCTCCCGGGGACACTCTGCAGCAGCCGGACTCTCTGCCGCCGGACGTGTCCATCGGCTATTCCCCCGCAGGACCCGACTCCGCTGCACCCGGCACCGTGCAGACTTCTCCGGAGACGCCCGGCGTTTGGAACATGCTGCTGCGCATGCGCGACGGCATCCGCGTCGTCCCCCAGATGAAGGTCATTACGCTGGTGCCCCTTTCTGAAAAACGGAAAGGACGCATCGGCTCGTATCTCATCGGGAGCTGGCCCAATGAGACGGGAAAACCGAAATCGCCGCAGTACGCGCCGCCGCGCGGACTCGTGCGCGTGACGCCTCAGAATCAGGACATCATGGTGTCCGAGCATTTCCGGCTGCGGGACTTCCTGACCAAGGGGCAGGCGAACGTGTGGCCGAAGTACGTCGCGATGTCGCCCCGGCTTCTGGACAAGCTCGAGCTCACCATCCAGGAGCTCGAGCGCAGCGGACAGCCCGTCGAGCACATCGGCATCATCAGCGGGTTCCGCACGCCGAGCTACAACGAAGGCGGCGGCAACACCGCCGGCCGCGGCGCGCTCTCACGCCACATGTACGGCGACGCCATGGACTGGTATATCGACAACGACCGCGACGGGCGGATGGACGACCTGAACGGCGACGGACGCCACGACAAAAAGGATCCCGGTGTCATCGGCGCCGCCGCGGAGCGCGTCGAGCGCGCACATCCGGAGCTGGTCGGCGGAATCGGTCTGTACAGCCCCACCGGCGCGCATGGTGGGTTCATTCATATCGACACGCGCGGCTTCCGCGCACGCTGGTAGAAACGACAGCACACCTGCGGGCGTGGCCCGCACACTCAGGGAGGGAACGTGGACGACAAGGTGAAGGCGGGGGCGACCGAACCGGTCGATGCGAAGGCCGCGAGCGATCAGTATTCCGGACCACCGGTCGCGCGGGTGCGCGAGGAGGACCTCGAGCCACATGAAGGACTCCGTTACATAGCGAAGCTCTTCAAGGCCCTCGCCGTGCTGCTGATCTTCATGTTCATTGCCGAAGTCGTGATCGGCATCCGCCACGACGGCGATGCTGCGATCGGCACCCTCCTCGTCGAAGGTACACGCACACTCGTATATGCGGGGTTCCTGTGGGGCGCGGGTGACATGGCGATGATGTTCATCGAATCGAATCACGACCTGCGGGCGACGAGGATTCTGCTCGGCCGGCTCAATGGCAAGATCGACCGGTATGTTGGTGAGGGCCAGCCTCCCGGTTCGCCGCGCGTCGAGCGCGTGCCGCGTCCGGACACAGATACGTCACGTACGTGATGTAGCCTGCGACGGTCCTGAAGGGGATCGCGTCTGCGGCCGCCATCACCGCAGCAGGACCGCAGGACCACGGGCCGTCAGTTGCCGCGAAGCTCTTCCGCGTCGGCGACCCGTCGCAGTGCCAGTGCGTAGGCGGCGGTGCGCATGGACACGCCGCGCTGCGTCGCCAGCGACCGGACATCGCGATACGCGCTGATCAGCTTGCGCTCGAGCCGCGCATTCACATCCTCCAGCTCCCACCGCAGCTGCTGGAGATTCTGCGTCCACTCGAAGTAGGAGACGACGACACCGCCGGCATTCGCGAGGAAGTCGGGCAGTACGGGAATGCCGCGCTCGTCCAGCACCTTGTCGGCGATCGGTGTCGTCGGTGCATTCGCCGCTTCCACCACTGCGCGGCACTCGAGGTCGTAAACGTTGTCCTCGCGTGTGATCACGCCGCCCAGCGCTGCGGGCACCAGGAAGTCGCACGGCACGCGCCACATCTGCTCATTCGTAATGGGTTCGCCGCCGCTGAAACCTGCAACCGTACCCTTCCCGCGGGCGTGCGCGACGAGCGCGGGAATGTCCAGGCCGTTTTCATGGAAGACACCACCCATTGCGTCGGTCACTGCCTTGATCTTCAGCCCCTCTGCGTACAGTGACTCCGCGAGATGGCTGCCGACGTTGCCGAATCCCTGGATGACGGCGGTCGCGCCGCGCCATTCGATGCCGAGATCGGGCGCGGCCTCGCGCATCACGATCATTACACCGCGGCCTGTCGCTTCTTCGCGGCCGAGCGAACCGCCGAGCGAGACGGGCTTGCCGGTCACCACGGCCGGCGAATAGCCACGCTTCTGGCTGTATTCATCGAGCATCCATGCCATGGTCTGCCCGTTCGTACCCATGTCCGGCGCGGGGATGTCGCGATACGGCCCGAGCGCGATTGCAATGCGCTCCGTGAACTTCCTTGTGAGCCGCTCCATCTCCGTCTTCGACAGCCGCCGCGGATCCACATTGACGCCCCCCTTCGCACCGCCGAACGGCAGGTCGAGCAGCGCGGTCTTCCACGTCATGAGTGTCGCGAGACCGCGCACCTCGTGCAGGTCCACTGTCGGGTGGTAGCGCACACCGCCTTTCGTCGGGCCGCGCGCGCCATTGTGCTGCACGCGGTGACCCAGGAAAATTTCGACGTCGCCGTTGTCCATCAGCACGGGCACCTGCACCGTAAGCTCGCGGAATGGCGTGCACAGCCTTTTGCGCATCGACGGCGAGAGACTGAGCAGATCGGCTGCACGCTCGAACTGGTTCGACGTGATCGCCTCGGCCGCCATGTGCGTCGACGGTGTGCCATCTGTCGGGCGATCCGCCTGTCCCGCTGCCTGTTCCGTCATTTCATACGCTCCGCAAGAGTGCTGATGTGTTGCAGCAGATCCTTCGCCCGCGTCATGGCTGCATCATCGGTGCCGGATATCGACCACCAGCCGCGTTGGACCCGTCAGAGCCAGGACACGGAATTCATTGGGCGAAAGCACACCGCCGACCCACGTGACGTCCGCCTCGAAGTCGCACGTCATGGTAATGCGTTTCAGATTCGGCAGTTCGAGCGCCCGCGTCCGCGACGTGATCGTGGGCTGACCCGCCTCGGTATGTGCCTGCGACGGCTGCATCCTGATTTCCAGCCACCCGTCCCCCGGCAGCGGCACCACTTCGCCGGAGCCGCACGTGCGGACCGGGCGATCGATATAGGAGACGTGGTAGCCAGGGGCCGTATCGCCATCGAACTCGAAGACGATCCGGTCGAAGCCTTCCTGTCGTCCGGCGCGCACGGCGCGCAGGGTCGCAACGCCACTCTGACCCGCGCGCGCCGCGATGCCTGTGGTCCATTCGGATGTCGTTGTCGGCGGCACCGGCGGCGCGCCGTCGGGGTCCGTTGTGTTCCCGCCTGTATCGGAGGATCCAACCCCCGTGCTGTCGATGAGCGGGCCGGTCTGAACCGCGCCGTCTGTCGTGTCGGCCGCGACCGAATCCCGCGCGAACGCGGCTGCGGAATCCAGTGCATCCCGACCGCGCTCGCGCGCACCGCCATCGCCGCATGCAGTGACGCCGGCGACGAGAAGTGAAAACAACGCTGTTCTTTTCATTCGATCCGGGTGATGCGGGTCAGTGGGCGCAGCGCATCGTACGCCGCGCGGTTCATCAGGTCCGATCCTCTTCCTGCAAGAACGGATGCACCGGCTGCGACGGCGTCGCGCAGCGCGTCGTCCGGCAGGGCATGGGATGTGAGAGAAAGCAGCAGGCTCGCGAGAAAGCTGTCACCCGCGCCGACTGCGCTCCCGCCGTCGCATGAAACACTGACGGCTGCATGTGCGGCGCTGTTTCCGCTGACGATCACGGCACCGTCTCCGCCGAGTGTGACCGCCACGACGGGCGTGCCGCGCGCCACCAGGATTCTCGCCGCGCGCACTGCCTCACTGACCGTGGCGACACGCTGGCCGGTCAATCGCTCCGCCTCGTAACGGTTCGGTGTGAGGAGATCACATCCGCCGTGCGCTGCAAGCTGCAGCGGCTCACCGTCACAGTCCGCAACGAACCGCCCGCCGTGCGACCGCGCCGCGGTCTTGATCTCCGCATACAGCCCAGGCGGCACGCCAGGCGGCAGGCTGCCGCAGCACGCCACCCACGAGGGCCGCAGCCGCTCGATGAGGGCGACCGCCGTATCGCGCAGGTGCGCACATTCCTCGGGCGAGAACAGCGGGCCGCGCGGGTTGACCAGCAGGCTCCGGCCGGTCTCCGCTTCGGTAACCGCGAAGAATGTCCGCGTCTCACCATCGATCTGCGACCGCGTGAACGGGATCCCGCCCTCCGTCATCAGGGTCGCCAGCGCGTCGCCCGTGCTGCCACCCAGCGGCAGAAGTGCGTGGGACCGGCCGCCGAGCGCCCGGACGGCCCGGGCGACGTTCACACCCTGACCACCCGCCCTCCGCCTGGGAGGATCCACCCGGTTCGCGTCGTCCCAGACGATGCGCCCCGCCCCGTGCAGCAGATCGATGGACGGGTTCGGCGTGATGGTCAGGACGTCGCACCGCTCAGGCATGCGCCAACATAGACGGGCACCTGCGATCCCGGTAGTTTTCTGTCCCGGCAACCGTGCGGCACCGCAGCCGCACCCATGGAGAAGCGGACGGAACATGTCGATCGATCTGTTGAAGCTGCCAGTCGAAAAGCGCGCGGACCGGCTCCGGTTCGACGGACGCATCCTTTTCCTCGTAGATGACGCCGACCTGATGCGGCGTCAGCTCGACGGCGAAACTCTCACGCTCACGGACGACGTCCGCGCAAAGCTGCGCGACCAGATCTCGACCGACGAGATCACGCCGGCCTACATCTGCTATTACTTCGACGAGACGCTCGGCGAGTTCCCGTATCTCGGCCTGCGCGCAGGCGGCGAGTTCCCGGTTGCGCGCGGCCTCGTCCGGAAGGGCGGCTTCGTCTGCTCCGTCAGCGGCAAGCGCCGGGGCAAGGGCAGCTCGCGCGAGCAGTCACCCTATGCCGAGCTCATGGCCGGCATCCGCGTCGTGATTGCCGAGAACATCGAGCGCATTTACAACGAGAACTGTCAGAACCTCGGCGTCCTCACGTCGACGGACTTCTCGCTGATCGAGCGGATCGAGAACGGCGAGGAGATTCCGCTGTCGGCGTTCACGGACGGTGTGGACTCGATCACGCGCGATATCATCGAGTATGGCGGGCTGTTCGAGTACAACGTCGCCCGACTTCAGGGCAAGGTCACCGTCCCGCCGCTGCATTCGCAGCTCGAGCAGGCGGAGCACCATGGCGGCAGCGAGCCGGACATCACAAAGGCCTCGGAAGTACGTGACCTCCGCGGCTCCGGCGAGAAGGATCCCGGCGCGGACACCTTCTCGATGGAGAATCAGGCTGCGCAGGGGATCGCCACGTCCCGCCCGACCAACGACCCGGCCGATGGCGCGACCGGCCGCCCTGTGAAGAGCGATGCCCGTCGGCCGATGACGATCGCCGAGAAGATCTTCGCCCGCCGCTGGGTTGTTGACGCGGCGAACGGGAAGTTCGGTGTGCCGTGGGTGAAGCCCGGCGACACCGGGTTCGTGCGTACCGACTGGCGCTTCTCGCACGAATACGTCTCGCCGATGGCCGCCATCTTCTTCGAGCACAAGCTCGGGCCCGACGCGAAGGTCAATGATCCGTCCACCATCCTCATGTTCCGCGACCACCTCACGTATCTCCACGAGGTGATGCCGCCCGAACGCGTGCAGCTCGGCCTGCTCGACGTGGCGCGACAGCTCAAGGACAAGCAGGAGGCGTTCGCGAAGAAGCAGGGCGTCATCTATTACGGCGAGCGGATGGGCCTGCGCCTCGGTTCCGAGGCCATCTGCCACTCCAAGATGCTCGAGGAATACGCCGAGCCCGGTCAGATGATCGTCGGCACGGACTCGCACACGCCGCACTCCGGCGCCATCGGTTGCATCGCGTTCGGTATCGGCACCACCGCCATCTTCAACTCCTGGATCACGAAGGACGTGCGCGTCAGTGTGCCGCCCTCTTTCAAGGTGATCGTGCGGGGACAGAAGCCGGAGAACGTCACCGCGAAGGATTTCATGCTCGAGATCCTGCGGCATCCGTACATCAAGGACGGCCACGCCATCGGTCAGATCATCGAGTATGCAGGCGACGCGGTCGAGGCTCTCTCGATCGACGAGCGCGCCACGATGACCAACATGGCCGCCGAAGTCGGTGCGTTCACCGGCATCGTCGCGCCGGACGGGAAGGCGGTCGATTACCTGGTGACCGAGCGCGGCCTCGACCGCGCGGTTGCTGCGAAGCTGTGCGAAGGTCTCTACTCCGATGACGACGCCGAGTACGTGAAGATCATCGAGATCGACGCGTCATCGCTCCGGCCGATGGTCGCGCTGCCCGGCGATCCGGGTAACGGCCTGTATGTCGACGAGCTGCCCGACGAGAACGTCGGCATCGACGTGGCCTATGCCGGCTCCTGCACCGCCGGCAAGAAGGAGGACATGGACATGTACGCCGCCGTCCTGGCCGCTGCAAAGGATCAGGGGCTCGGCGTGCATCCGGACGTGAAGCTGTTCATCCAGTGCGGCTCGCAGGAAGTGCGGCAGTACTGCGACGAGAACGGCTACCTCCGTCTCTTCGAGGAGATGGGCGCCGAGTTCATCGAGCCGGGCTGCGGTGCATGCATTGCCGCGGGCCCTGGTACCTCGAAGACGAAGGGTGAGGTCACCATCAGCTCGCAGAACCGGAACTTCCCGGGGCGCTCCGGCCCGGGTCAGCTTTATCTCGCGTCGCCGTACACGGTCGCTGCTTCTGCTGTCGCTGGACACATCGTAGAATGGCACCCAGGCAAACCGATCGAGCGGCTGGAGCGCGCGCCGGCGTGAGCCATCCGGGTGGTGCGGCGCGCAGCGATGACGCGGGCGGTCATGCGGACACCGCTCCGCCCGGTGAGTTCCGCCGCACGCTCGTGCGGGTCATGACCATGCAGGTGATCGCGCTCGCGCTGCTGTGGCTTCTCCAGGAATGGTTCAGCCACTGACATGCATCCGGTAAACTGGATCATCGTCATCGTCTATCTCGTGTATGTCGTCGGCGACGGCATACGCCGCTCGCGCGGCACCACCGACGTAGAAGGTTATTTCCTCGCCGGCCGCAGCCTCCCGTGGTGGGCCGTCGGTCTCTCTGTGATGGCGACGCAGCTCTCGGCCGTCACCATGATCGGAACAACCGGCCAGGGCGCGACTGACGGCATGCGCTTCGTGCAGTTCTACTTCGGACTGCCGATCGCCATGATCATCCTGGGCGTGACCATCGTGCCGCTGCTGCGCGGCGCGCAGGTGTTCACCGCGTACGAGTATCTCGAGCGACGATTCAACGCCCCCACCCGCTCGCTCACCGCGTTCCTCTTCCTGTGCTCCCGCGGCATGTCCTGCGGCGCCATCATCGCCGCGCCCGCCGTCGTGTTCTCGGCAGTGTTCGGCTGGGACATCCCGTACACCGTCGCACTCATTGGTATCCCGACCATCATCTACACGATGATCGGCGGCGTGCAGGCGGTCACATGGGCCGACGTGAAGCAGATGGTGCTGATCGTCGCGGCGCTTTTTGCAATCGTGATCGTGCTGCTCGTACGGATCCCCGTTTCGCCCGCGGGTGCGCTGCACATCGCGGGTGCGGCCGGGCGGCTGAAGACGTTCGACTTCTCGTTCAACCTCACCGAGACCTACACCTTCTGGTCCGGTATCCTCGGCGGCCTGTTCCTCATGCTCTCGTACTTCGGCACGGACCAGAGCCAGGTGCAGCGCTACCTCTCGGCACGCTCCGTTTCCGAGGCCAGGACTTCTCTGCTGATGAGCGCGTACTGGAAGATTCCACTCCAGGCCCTAGTTCTGCTGATCGGCGTGCTCGTCTTCGTCTTCTACATCTTCCAGCGACCGCCGCTGCTCTACAACCCCGCGCACGAATCCGCTGTCCGGGCGGCCGCACCGTCCGAACTGGTCGCGCTCGAGACGAAGTACGAGGCGGCGTGGTCACAGCGCGAAGCGGCAGCGCGCGCGCTCGCTGCCGCGGGGCGCGGGTCCTCCGTCGCACAGACCGCCGCCGCCGCGTTCCGCTCGCGTGAAGCAGAGGTTTCCGCCGTGCGATCCGATGCGCTCGAGCTTGCGGGTACTGTGACCGACGAATCGAGCCGGGACGTCAACTACATCATCCCGCAGTTCGTCCTGTCCCAGCTGCCGCTCGGCATGGCCGGCATCTTCATCGCCGCGATCATGGCTGCGGCCATGTCCAGCATTGCCGCGGAGCTCAACTCGCTGTCGACGTCCACCGTGGTCGATTTCTATCGACGCTGGTATCGCCCCGACGCGAGTCAGGCCGGTCTGCTGGTCGTGTCCCGCCTGGCGACCGGGTTCTGGGGCATTGTCGCCTGCGTTGTCGCGACGTATGCCGCGACGCTCGGATCGCTCATCGAGGTCGTAAACCGCTTCGGTTCGTTCTTCTACGGCTCCATCCTCGGAGTCTTCCTGCTGGCCATGGTGCCGTTCGCCCGCGGATGGCCTGCCTTCATCGGGCTTCTCGCCGGCATGAGCGCGGTGGCCGCAGTGTCCTTTGGCGCGCCCGACGTCTCGTTCCTCTGGCACAATGTGATCGGCGCACTCACCGTGCTGCTGGTCGGAATGTTGCTCAGCGCCTTAACCGGGCGCGGCAGCACGCTGCTCCCCGGAGATGCGTCCGCCCGCACGCAGTGAACGCGGAGACGTACGCCTCCGTCCTTCGCCCGTTACTTCGCGGCCTCGCATGCTGTTCCATACATGAGCACGCACATCGGGATCTCCGGCTGGACCTACGCCGGCTGGCGCGGCACGTTCTATCCTGACGGCGTAGCACACCGGCGCGAGCTCGAGTACGCCAGCCGCAGACTCGACACCATCGAGATCAACGGCTCGTTCTACTCGCTGCAGCGGCCGGAGAGCTTCGAGCGGTGGCATGCCGAAACTCCGCGAGGGTTCCGCTTCGCCGTCAAATGCAGTCGTTTCATCACGCACATGAAGCAGCTCCGCGAGGTCGAGACGCCGCTCGCGAACTTCCTCGCGTCCGGTGTGCTCCGCCTCGAAGAGAAGCTCGGCCCCATGCTCTGGCAGTTCGCGCCGCGACGGACACTCGATATCGACCGGTTCCGCGCGTTTCTCGAGCTGCTGCCGCGTGACACTGCTGCCGCTGCCCGGATTGCCCGCCGGCATGACAGCCGCCTCGACGGCCGCGCGTCTTTCCACGTCGACGTCAATCGCCCCCTGCGCCACGCGTTCGAGATCCGGCACCCGAGTTTCATGACACCTGTATTCCTCGAGCTGCTTCGCGATCATGGTGCGGCGCTCGTCTTCTCGGACGCCGGCAGCGGCTGGCCCTATGCGGAGGACGTCACCGCCAGCTTCGTCTACATCCGGCTGCACGGCGCTGAGGAGACCTATGCCAGTGGCTACGGCGACACCGCGCTCGATGAATGGGCCCGGAAGATCCGCGCGTGGGCCGCGGGGCGCGAGCCGCGCGGCGCGCAGCGCGTTGGCGACGCCGCACCGCGACGCACCAGCCGCGACGTGTTCGTATACTTCGACAATGACAGGAAAGTCCGGGCGCCGTTCGATGCACTGGCCCTCGCGCGGCGGCTCGGCAGTAACTGGGATGATCGCCATGTCTTCCATTGACCGCATCACGGCCTTGCAGCGCATGCTGGAACGCAATCCGTCCGATCCCCGCATCCACTTCGGGCTCGCCATGGAGTACGAGAAGCTCGGACGCTGGCAGGACGTCGTGAATGTGCTGCGCACCTATCTCGACACCGCTGACGACGAGGGGAACGCCTGGGGCCGCCTCGGCAACGCACTCGAACAACTCGGCCTCCGCGGCGAGGCCGCCGACGCTTACGACCGCGGCATCGCCGCCGCCCGCGCCCACGGACACCCCTCCATGGCCGCCGACTTTGAACACATCCGGACCACCCTTCGGAGCGTCGATTCTGACCCATCCAGCCATGGGTGAGCCGTTTTCGTTAGACTACACTCCGTGCGGACGGCGCCCTTGGCGTCCACGACGGCCAGCATGACGTTGCCGCTTCTCCAGGCAGCGCATGCATTTCCAACCGTCGCGGCGAGCTGCTGCTCGACGCGCGCTTTGCTGTGCCCGGGAATCGTTGTCACACAATGGTTCCCTTCAGAAAAGGCCGTGATCGCGGCATGTCATTAGAGACAGCGATCATGTTGATATGAGTGATTTCCGATGCTCCGAAGGGTGGTCCGGATGGCGGTAGCTGCAAGACGGGAGCGGGTGATGCCCCGCCTCATCGAGGAGGAGATGCGCGAGTCGTTCCTCGATTATTCCATGAGTGTGATCGTGCAGCGCGCGCTGCCCGACGTGCGGGACGGCCTGAAGCCGGTGCATCGCCGGATCCTGCACGCCATGAACGAAGCTGGCCTCGTAGCGGGCCGGCCGCACAAGAAGAGCGCCACGGTCGTGGGCGACGTGCTCGGCAAATACCACCCGCACGGCGACATGTCGGTCTACGAGGCGCTCGTTCGCATGGTGCAGGACTTCTCCATGCGCTACCCGCTGGTGGACGGCCAGGGCAATTTCGGCTCGATCGACGGTGATAACGCCGCGGCATACCGGTACACCGAGGCCCGCCTCACGCCGCTCGCCATGGATCTGCTCGATGACATCGACCGCGACACCGTCGACTTCGTTCCCAATTACGACGACCGCCTCACCGAGCCATCCGTCCTGCCCGCGCGCTACCCCAATCTGCTGGTCAACGGCAGCAGCGGCATCGCGGTCGGCATGGCAACGAACATTCCGCCGCACAACCTCAAGGAAGTCGCAAACGCACTCAAGCACCTGATAAAGAAGCCGGAATGCACGCCCGACGACCTGATGCGCTTCGTGCCGGGGCCTGACTTCCCCACCGGTGCGTTCATCCTCGGCCGCGACGGCATCCGTGACGCGTACCGCACCGGCCGTGGCCGCATCGTGATGCGCGCCGCCGTGCAGCGTGAGACGAGGCGGGGCGGCAGGGAGCAGATCGTCGTCACGGCGCTCCCCTTCGGTGTATCGAAGTCGCGTGTCATCGAGCAGATCGCCCAGCTCGCGCGCACCCGCACCGACGAGATCTCGGACCTGCGCGACGAGTCGGACCGCGACGGCATGCGCATCGTTATCGAGCTCAAGCGCGGCACCAAGTCCGGGCCGCTGCTTACGCTGCTCTACAAGCAGACACACCTGCAGGCGACATTCGGCACCATTATGCTCGCGCTCGACCGCGGCGTACCGCGCGAGCTCAACCTGAAGCAGATGCTCGAGCGGTTCCGCGACCACCGCGTCGAGGTCGTCCAGCGCCGCACTCTGCACGACCTGGCACGCGCGCGCGATGAGGCCCACGTGCTCCAGGGCCTCCTCGTCGCACTCGACAACATCGACCTGGTCATCGCCATCATCCGCGAGTCGCAGGACCAGGACATGGCATCCACCGAGCTGCAGGCCGCGCTCGAGCTGTCGGAGATACAGGCCCGCGCCATCCTGAACATGCGCCTCGGCCGCCTTACGTCCCTCGAGATCGCCGACCTCAGAGAGCAGATCGAAAACCTCAAGCGCCGCATTGCGGAGCTCGAGGAGGTTCTCGGCAGCGAGCAGAGACAGTACGACGTGATCGTCGCGGAGCTGGACGAAGTCGTGAAGAAATACGGCGATGCCCGCCGCACCACGATCGTGGATGAGGTCGGCGACGTCGAAGTCGAGGATCTCGTCGCGGAGGAGCAGGTCGTCATCACGCTCAGTCACGAGTCCTACATCAAGCGCGTACCGATCAGTCTGTATCGCAGGCGCGTGTCCAGCGGCCGCGCCATTGCCGGCATGGACCGCTTCGAGGACGATTTCCTCGAGCACGTGTTCGTCGCCAGCACGCACGACACGCTCGTTTTCTTCACGGATCGCGGACAGGCGCACGCGCTCGATGTCGCGGACGTGCCCGAGAGCGGACCGACAAGCCGCGGGCGCGCGCTCGCACAGGTACTCACGCTCGACAAGGGCGCGCGCGTCGCCGCGCTGATCCCGGTCACCGAGTTCACCGACACGAAGGCGCTGTTGTTCCTGACCGCCGGCGGCCTCGTGAAACGAACCACGCTGGACCAGTACTCCAACATCCGGGCCGGCGGCATCAACGCCATCAAGATCGCGGACGGTGACGCGCTGCTCGACGTTCAGATGTCGGACAACGCCAGCGATGTCGTGCTCGTCACCAGCGGCGGGCGCGCAATACGATTCCCTGAGGTGGACGTGCCGCTCATGGGCCGCGTCGCGCAGGGCGTCAAAGGAATGCAGCTGCGCGGCGATGACACGGTTGTAGGCATGGTCGTCGTGAGGCGGGACGCCACACTCTGCACGATCACCGCGCTCGGCTACGGCAAGCGCACTCCCGTCTCGGACTACCCGGTGCAGAAGCGCGGCGGCATGGGCACCATCACACTCGATGTCGGCGACCGCACTGGCCCGATCGTGGGCGCGCGCGAGTTGATCGATGGCGACGAGCTGATGATCATCACCGCGAACGGCGTGGCTACCCGCATTACCACTGATGCCGTCCCCGTGCAGGGACGTGCGACGCAGGGCAAGCGCCTGCTGCCGCAGAATGCTGCGCGCGTCGTCGAGGTCTCACGCGTCGCGCGTGAAGGCAACGCGAGCGCAGCGGACGGTGGACCTGCACCCGGGATTGCGGAAACCACAGCGGAAACGACAGCGGAACCGACGGCCGAACCGACGGCGGACACGGGAAGAACGAAGGATGCAAAACGCTCCGGGCGCCAGCTCGACCTGATCGAGTAGCGCGCCGGAGCGGAAGGTACAGTAAGAAACTAGAGCAGCGGTGGCGGCGGCAGGAACGTCAGGAACGAACGTAGTGCGGAATTGAACAACGCCGGCTGCTCCATGTTCGACAGGTGGCCCGCATCTCGGATGACTTCCAGCCGCGCACCGCGAATCGCGCGCGCCATCGTCTGCGCATCACCGGCCGGCGTGATCTCGTCCTCCGCGCCCACTATCACGAGTGTGGGCGCAACGATGTCACGCAGCATGTCCGTCGAGTCAGGACGGTTCGCAATCGCCAGCAGCGCATGCGCCGCGGCCTCAGGCGCCGTCGATTTCATCATCTCTTCCACACGCGTGCGAAGCTGCGGCTGATTGATCCGGTTCGCCCGCGTGATCAGGCGGGGCAGCATCGTGTCGATCGTCGGGCCCATGCCGTCCTGCGGCAGGCGCTTCGCCTGCGCCTGACGACCGGCCTTCGCTTCCGGGCTGTCCGCCGTCGCCCGCGTGTCGCACAGCACCAGCGCGCGCACCCGGCCCGGATGACGCCGCACGAAGGACAGCGCGGCATAGCCCCCCATCGACAGGCCGCACAGCGCCGCCCGCTCGAGCTCCAGGTGGTCCAGAAGACCCACAAGCTCGTCCGCGTAGGCGTCCAGCGTCGTCGGCATCCCCGGACTGCTGCCGAAACCCGGCATGTCCACCGCGATCCCGCGCCAGCCCGGCGGCAAGGACGCGAGCTGCGGCTCCCACATCGACGCGTTGAACGGGTAGGCGTGGAGAAAGAGAATCGGTTCGCCCTCGCCCGCCTCGATCCAGGCCAACGATGAACGCTTGTTTTCTACGTTGATCATGACCTCCTTCCCCTCAATTAGAATGCCGCCGAAGAAATCGGCGGCACACAGCCGAACCCGGAGTCCTCACACGCTGCGGGCGCGCAAAAAGTTCGGACTGTCAGAACCTTGTTAGGTATGCGACGCCGGACCCGCGCGCCGTCCGCACGCATCCGAAACGGATGCGCGGCCAGCAGCGTGCTCAGATCCCGAGAGACGCCCGGATGATCGGATCGATGCGCTCGGGTGTCCAGGGTGGATCGAAGGTCAGCTCGACCTCTGCACTCTCGACGCCTTCCACGCTCTCGATGGCCTGTTTTGCCTCTTCGAGGATGCTGCCCGCGACGGGACAGAAAGGCGATGTGAGCGAGATGCGCGCCTTTACGTGCGTGTCGATGATGTCGATATCGTAGACGAGACCCAGAACCATGAGGTCGAGGTTGAGCTCGGGGTCCTTAACGCGGCGCAGGGCGCGCCGCACATCTTTCTCTGTAACCATGGCCAGCTCCGGATTTTCCGTGTACCGCAATGTAGCGGCTCGCAGGAGGTGCGGGTAGCTTAGGCGCACTGTGTTGCACCCCAACTCAGAGGGAAAACGGCGAGCGTGAGTGAAGTAAGACGAATCGCAATCAACACCGGCGGCGGGGATGCGCCCGGCCTGAATGCCGTCATTCGTTCGATCGTGCTGTCGGCCGCGAACCGCGGCTGGGAGGTCAGTGGCGTCCGGCGTGGCTACGGTGCACTCCTTGGAGAAGAGGACATCGTTCGCCTGGATCGGGAGACAGTGCGCGGCATCGCTCACCTGGGCGGCACGATTCTCGGCACGACCAACCGCGGCAACCCCTTCGAATGGCCGGTCCGCCGCGAGAACGGCAGCATCGTCGCGGTAGACCGCTCGAGTGAGATCATCGATGCGTTCCGCGCTCACAATTTCGACGCGTTGATCGCCATAGGCGGCGATGGATCTCTGCGCATTGCCAACCGTCTCGGCGAGATGGGTCTGCCCGTCGTCGGTGTACCCAAAACCATCGACAACGACCTCGCCGTCACACAGGTGACCTTCGGCTTTCACACTGCCGTTCAGACCGCGACGGATGCGCTCGACAAGCTGCATTCCACTGCGGAGAGCCACGAGCGCGTGATGGTCGTCGAAGTCATGGGACGCAACACCGGGTGGATCGCGCTGCACTCGGGCATTGCCGGTACCGCTGACGTCATTCTCATTCCCGAGATTCCGTACATCCTGGATGCGGTATGCAGGAAGATCGACGCCCGCTACCGCTCCGGCAGACGCTTCGCAATCGTCGTTGTCGCAGAGGGTGCTGCGCCCGCCGGCGGTGAGGTCGCTGTGATCAGGGGTGCGGAGGTCGGGCAGGAACGCCGGTTCGGCGGCATTGCCGAGCGTCTGGCGACTGAGATCAATGAGCGCACGGGACACGAAACGAGGACGCTCGTGCTCGGTCACCTGCAGCGCGGCGGCTCTCCCACCGCGTACGACCGTCTCATCGGACAGCGCTTCGGCGCCGCCGCCGTACGCTGCATCGAGAACGGCCACTTCGGTACCATGGTCGCCATCGATGCGGACGCCATCACCCCCGTGCCGCTCCGTGACGCCATTGACCGCGTAAAAACTGTCGACGTCAACTCGGATACTGTACAGGCTGCGCGCGATCAGGGCGTTTCCTTCGGCGACTGATGCGGGATGCGACTCAAAATGAAGAACCCGGCCTGTTCACCAGACCGGGTTCTCCGTTTTTGCTCTCAGATCAATCTGCGGCTGGAGGATTCCTCAGCTGCGACCCTTCTTCTTGCCAAACTTCGCGTTCATCAGACGGACGTGCTTCTCGCTGCTGCCCGTCAGTACCTTGGCCGCATACCCGTTGTCCGGATCCCGTCCCTTCTTCAGCAGCTTCGAAACCGTGCCCGGGCCGCGGTTGTAAGCCGTCAACGCCAGCTTCTCGTCGCCGTCGTATCGATCCAGCAGCTTCCGCAGGTACTTGAAGCCCACCTGCAGATTCGTCGACGGATTCATCAGGTCGCTTCGCGTCGTACCCGGCACCAGCCAGCGCGCCGTAGCCGGCATGACCTGCGTCAGACCCACTGCGCCCACCGGTGACACCGCGTTCTTCCGGAAGCTGGACTCCGCCCGCACCAGGCCGAACGCAATCTTGGGGTCGATCTCTTCCTTCTGCGCCGCCTCGTGGATGTCCTCCGCGAGCGTCACGGGTACGTCGAACTCCTCTGCGAGGGACACCACCATCTGCCGGCTCTGCGCCTCCTCCATCCGCGCGCGCCACGCCTCCGCCACGATGTCTGCCCGCGCCCTCTCCTCCTGCGCCACTTCCTCGCTCACTGCCGCCGGCTCCACTTCCGGAACCCGCGCCATGAACGCCGTCGCAGGGAGCAGCAGGCTCATGCCCAGGAGAACCTGCTTCGATACCCTGCGCTCGATGAGCGCCCGCAGGTCCGTCAACTGAGGAATTTTCCTCATCAAGCCTCCCGCCTTCGGGTTACCCTTCCCTTTTCCCATTGCCCTAAATATAAGCATATAAACGACTTAACGTAACCTCCAAACACTCCAATGATCCCTCACTCCGCCCTCCGAACACAAAAAAAGCACCCGAAGGTGCCCGAATATCGACGGAAATCACCCGCTGTCAGTCGAAAATGAACGTGCGCGCCGTCTCCTCGTCTGCAGGAACACCCGTCGCCAGTTCGATGATGCCTTCCATTTTCGCGCCCATCCGCTCGACCCGGTCCAGTACAGACCGGACGTGCGCATAGTCGAAGTACGCAAGAACTGCGTCTTCCGCGGCCGCATGTTCCGCCAGGATCGCCTCATCCATGCGTGTACCCAGATCTGTGACGAGCAGCTCCAGCGCCCGCTCGAGCGCCCGCTGATCCTGCAGGGTCGCCACTTCGATGTCACCGATCAGACGGGGCAGAAGAGCCTCCAGGTCGGCGAGGGCCTGGGGCGGCGCCAGCACGGGGTGGTCCCCGCCGATCGCCATGGCGACCAGCCGGTTCCCGCCCGCGGAGACCGCGGCAAGCTCTTCGAAGTTGCAGTAGAGGATCAAGTTTCTCTCCGTCAGTGACCGGCGAACATCGTGTTCACCGGGTCATATGCCTCAGAGGCACAATACGTTCCGCGTCTACATTTACACTTCGGAACGTCTGACGGAAGAGTTTCGAGACTGGAGCGCAATTCAGTCGCGCAGCATCCGGCCAATGAAGAACCCCACTACGACGGCGCCCAGTACACTGATCAGCGGCCGCGTACGTACGCCCGACTCCACCTGACGTAGCCGCGCCTGGATCATCTGGTCGACGCCGTCCACGTCGAGCGACCTGACGTAGCTCGCCTCATCGTCGCGGCCTGCACGCTCCAGTACGTCTGCAATCGTTCGACGTCCCTTGTGCAGGGGGCCCGATCCGTTCGCGGGTGGCAGTACGTGGTCCGCGCGCGGTGCGTTCCCGGTGGGGAGTGCGGGGGTCCGTGTCTCGTCCATGTAGCCTTCCTTTCACGTGGGTGCCCTGCTGTCCGCCAGCACGTCGGCGACCTCGCCGCCGAACAGAATGGCGAGCGCGGAGAGATACAGCCAGAGCAGCATGACAATGACGCCGCCGAGCGAGCCGTACGCGGCGCCGTAGTTGCCCATGTTCGCGACGTAGACGCGAAAGCCTGCTGTCGCCACGACCCAGAGCAGCGCACCCGCGGCCGCGCCGAGAAGCAGCTCCTTCTTCACTGCATGCTGGCTCCGGTCCGGCAGGATGAAATACAGGAGAAAGAACACGCCGACGATTATGGCGAGGACGAGAGGCCAGCGTAGCACGGTCATGATCACGCCGATCCCCAGCTTCTCGAAGATCGCTGGACCGGCGACGATGAGCGTTCCCCCGACACCGAGCAGGATTCCCGCGCTGAACATCATTGCGATCGCCTTGATGCGCTTCTTCCACCAGCTCCCCGGCGGCACATCGAACATGGCGTCGAGGCCGTCGGCGATAGCTGCAAAGAAGTTCGATGCCGACCAGACCGTCATGATGATACCGAACGTGAGCGCGCCCGGCTTTCTGTCCTTTGTGATTTCTTCGACCACGCTCTGGAGAATGGATGCGGCTTCGGCGGGGACGGATCCGCGGATCCAGCGCATCAGTGTGTCGAACGCGGAGTCGCCGAGAAATCCTGCGAATGCGAATGCGGCGAGGAGGAGCGGAAAGAAGGAGAGGAAGAAGTAGTACGCGGCTTTTGCGGCTTCGCCCGTGATGTTGTCGCGGCGTGCCTCCGAAAAGGCGCGTTTCAGCGTATGTGCGACTTGAACTCCTGTACCTGCTGCGACGCCCACCGCTTGTCCTCCTGCAATGTCCGGATGGTGTCGTCCGGTTTCACTGCGCCGGATTTCAACCCTTCCACGCCTTTTTTTGCGAGCACACCGCCGATCCCCAGGAACACGGCGCCGACGACCGCGGCCGCGGTGGCGTAGTGATCGCCCATCACGTTACCGAGCGCGAGGATCAGCCAGGTAACAAGCGCGAGACCGCCTACGGTCGCGAGCGCAATCGCAGCGCCGACCTTGGCACCCTCGAGTGCCGCGGTGCGCGCCATCTCCTGCGCTTCCAGCTTTGCGAGCGCGATCTCGCTGCGGATCAACGCAGAGCTGTCCGTGCCGAGCTGCCGCAGCAGCGTCGTCAGGCTCGGGTCGTCGATGCGTCCGGGTCCGTTCATCTCGCCTCGATCGATACGGTTGGTTCGCGTCATCGCAATCGGTATGCCCGGCTCCGACTCTGTCGGCGCCGGCGGGGACGACTACTGCGCCTGCGTCTGCCACCTGCCGCCGAGCAGCTCGAACACGCGCGGGGCAAGAAACACGGCGATTGTGCCGAGCACCAGCCCGGCGAATGCATCCGTCGCATAGTGGAAACCGCCGTATACAGCCCCGGTCGCTAGCAGCGCGGTAGCCACCAGCATGAACGGCGCGGCCTTCGGCAGGTATCGGATCATCATCAGTGACTGCGTGACGGAAACACCCACATGCGACGAGGGGAACGCGGCGCCCTGACTCGATCCTGCCTCCAGCAGCCGGTGCGTGAGCTGGTACAGCGTGCCCCGCGCAATCTCACCGCCGGGCGCGGGGAACAGATAACGGGGACCCTGCACCGGGAAGTAGATGAAGAACAGGTAGTGCAGGAAAAACGACAGCAGCAGCGTGAAAAGCGCCCTGCGGTAATCTTCGCGCCGCCCCATGAAGTACAGCGCGAGGGGTGGCAGGAAAATGATGAAGTAGTACGACAGGTAGCCCGCGTGCAGCAGCTCGGACAGCGGCAGCACAGGAAACCGCACGGCCAGATTGCGGCTCGGCATGCCGAATATCGCACGTTCGACGGCTAGAATGACGTGGTCGAAATATTCACCGGCATGCACCATCACGTTGAGCGTCGCCAGCTCGGTATAGAGCAGCGGGATCACCAGCAGGGGCAGCCAGTCGAACGGGATTCGCAGCGCGCGCGGCCAGCGTCGCCCGAGTGCGTCCCACCCTTCGCGGAACGGCGGAACCGGCCACAGCAGTGCGATCAGGAATACGTGGATGATGAGCAGTTCCGCCCACGGCCCGCGCCCCCGGTCGGGGAAGAACGTCGCGAGACCGGAAAGCAGTGCGTAGATCGCCCACAGGCGATGCACGGGATTGCCGACAATCGCATCCCGCGTGTCCCGTATGTCGCGGGCGTCAGCTGCCAAGCGGCTTCTCGAACACCCGGTACGTCTTGTACGCGGTACCGCCGATCTTCTCGATCGCCAGCCGCATCGGCATGTTGTCCTCCAGGATCCACGAACACTCGCCGCGCGCCATGTCGATCGGCTCCGCATGACGGAACACGTGCAGGATGAGCAGCGCGTCGATGCCCTTGCCACGGAATTCAGGCTTCAGTCCGAGTGTGATTACGCGGATCGCGTTGATCTTCCGCCGGTGCCACAGCAGCTTGAAGATGCCGGTGGGCAGCAGTCGGCCGTTCACGTGCCGCAGCGCCTGGTTGTAATCCGGCAGCGCGAGGATGAAACCGATCGGCTGTCCGTCCACCTCAGCCATGCCGCACAGTTCTGGATTCACCACGGGCTTGAGCTGCTTCGCCATGTAAGCGATCTCGTCGCTGGACATCGGCACGAAGCCCCAGTTGCGTTCCCATGCCGTGTTGTAGATCTGCTGGATCGACGCGACCTCTTCCTGGAACCGCTTCATGTCGAGCGGCCGGATCACCAGGCGGTTGCGCTTCATGAGCTTGTCGGAGCTGCTCACGAGCCGCTCCGGGATCTGCTGGGACGGCACCCAGTACGCGATCAGGTCCTTCGCCTTGGCGTATCCCGCCTTCACGAACAGCGGAGCGTAGTACCGCGGCGTGTGATTCATCAGGATGCTGGGCGGCGTATCGAACCCGTCTA
Organism: Longimicrobiales bacterium; assembly: GCA_036377735.1. Lineage (GTDB taxonomy): Bacteria > Gemmatimonadota > Gemmatimonadetes > Longimicrobiales > RSA9 > DASUXU01. The sequence continues at coordinate 14,119 of DASUXU010000142.1, read as the reverse complement.
TCAGCACGCCGGGCGATGCGAGCTCTTCATTGGTCGTGAGTGCCATCGGCCCGCGCACCGCCGTCATCCCGCGATCGCGCAGCCACGTCTCGGCCGCGGCGAACAGTGCGTCCGCCACCTGCTGATCGTCGATGCACTCGAACAGCGCAGTGAAGCCGAGCTGCTCGTCGTGGAACTTGTTATGGATTTCGTTGACGAGCGCGATAATGCGGCCGACCGGCTCCTTCCCCCGCCACGCGAGGAAGGACTGCATCGTGATGTGGTTGTGGAGCGGGTGCTTGCGCGGATTCAATACCGCGCGCACGTCCATCAGCAGCGGCGGGACCCAGGCCGGGTCGTCGCGGTAGATCGACCACGGCAGCTTTATGAATTTGTCGAGCTCGGCACTCCCCGTGACCGGACGGACAGTCACGGGTTCCGTCATATGACAGCCATCTTCTTGCCGATGCTTGCGAACGCATCGAGCACGAAGTCGATCTGGTCATTGGAATGTGTGGCCATGCACGAAATGCGCAGGCAGCACGAGTTCTCCGGCACCGCGGGCGGCGTCACGGGATTCGTGAACACACCGGCGTCGAACAGCGTGCGCCAGAACATCAGCATGCGCTCCATCTCGCCGACCTGCACCGGGATGATCGGCGTCTCGCTGCGACCGATGTCATAGCCGAGGCTGCGCAGACCGTCCTGCATGCGGCGTGTGTTCGCCCACAGCTTCTCGCGCCGTTCCGGCTCTTCCTGGATGACGTCCAGCGCCGCCAGTGTGCCGGCGACGGATGCCGGTGGCATGCTCGCGCTGAAGATCAGCGAGCGCGCGTGATGCTTGAGATAGTGAATGACATCTTCGGGACCGGCGATCATGCCGCCGATGGATGCCAGCGACTTCGAGAACGTCGCCATGACGAGGGAGACGCGGTCCTCGAGCTTGAAGTGCTGCGCGGTGCCGCCGCCGAACTCGCCGAGAACGCCGAAAGAGTGCGCGTCATCGACCAGCACTTCGGCGCCATAGAACTCAGCGAGCGCCATGATGCCGGGCAGGTCGACGATCGTGCCTTCCATCGAGAAGATGCCGTCCGTGACGATCAGCTTGCCGGCCTCCGCCGGCGTGCGCGCGAGCTCGCGCTCGAGCGAGCGGAGGTCGCCGTGCGGATAGCGGTGCACGATGCCGAAGCTCAGGCGGGAGCCGTCGACGATGCTCGCGTGATTCAGTTTGTCGGAGAAGAGGTGGTCGTCTCTGCCGACCAGTGCGGAGATTACGCCTACGTTGACCTGGTACCCCGTGCTGAAGATGAGCGCGGATTCCTGCTGCACGAACTTCGCCAGACGGTCTTCGAGAATCTCGTGGAGGTCCAGTGTGCCGTTGAGGAACCTGCTGCCCGTGCACCCGCTGCCATACCGCTTCAGTGCTGCTTCCGCCGCCTCGAGCACCTTGGGGTGGTGCGTGAGCCCCAGGTAGTTGTTCGAGCCGACCATCACCTTGCGTTCGCCCCGGATCATCACCTCTGTGTCATATGAGGCCTCGATCGGGGCGAAGTACGGATAGATGCCCGCCGCCTGGACCTCGCGGGCCATCGTGTAGCGGTAGCACTTTTCGAATAAGCTCATTCTATCTCCTGCTGGCTGGAGCATTCCCGCTACAACCATCCGTGAAAACGATACCATTCCGCCGTGTCGCGCAGTCCCTGCGCGAGCGGAATCCCCGCCGCGAAACCGAACGCCTCCTTCGCGCCCGCGGTTTCGCACAACCACCCGGGTGCGAGGAGCTCCCGGACTTTCTCCCGGCTGAACATCGTGCTCCGGTTGACCGCCTTCGCACTAAGCTCACTGACTGCAGCCGCGAGCTCGATGGCGGCGCCCGGGACCCGCAGCAGCTTCGGGGACCGTCCTACCGCTGCGCCAACGAGACGGTACAGCTCCGCCATGTCGTACGCCTGCGGGTCGGCAATGTGAAACAGCCCCGTCAGTGAAGGTGCCGCCGCTGCGTCCGCAATCGCGCGTGCGAGATCCTCCACATGAACCATCTGCAACCTGCGCCCTGAACCCCCCGGTATCGGCATCACGCCGATTCGCGCGAGCCTGAAGAACCGCAGCAGCTCACGGTCGCCTGGTCCGTAAACCGCGGGCGCCCGCAGAATCACATCCTCGATACCGCGCGAGCGCGCCGCCTTCACCGGTGCCTCACCGGCCAGCTTCGACCGTCCGTATGCGGTAAGCGGCCGCGGCTCCGTCGACGGCGTGACCGGTGCCCCGTCAAGGGACGGCCCGACCGCCGCGAGCGAGCTCAGGTAGACGAACCTGACTGCTGCACCGTCGTGCCGGGAGGCGACCGCCGCATCGACCAGCGCCGCCGTGCCCTGTCCGTTGACGCGCTGGAGCTCCGCCTCCGTGCGCGCGTGCGTCAGTGCCGCGAGATGGATAACGGTGGTCGCACCCTCGAGCGTCGCCCGGAGAGCGGCCGGGTCCGACAGCGATGCGGTGCAGATCTCCACACCCAGGCTGCGGAGGTGGCGCGTGTCGCTCGTTTCGCGGACGACTGCGCGCACCCGGGCGGCCCTGCCGTGCAGCCCTTCCATGACGTGATGCCCGACGAAACCCGTCGCGCCCGTCACGACGACATCTGTCATGGGACGGCCCCAAAGCTGCGCCGTAAAACAGCAAAATGCAATGGTCCGCAGGGCATCAGGCGATGGCGCTTTCGAGGCTGTCCAGGGCGGTTTCCAGCTGCGTCTCCGAAATACAGGCCGGCGGCGTTATCGCCAGTACGGAGCCGTCCCCTTCCGCCATGATGATCACGCCGGCCTCGAGCGCCCGCAGCGCCGCTCCCAGTCCGGCAGCAGGGGAAGCCAGGCGGACGCCCTGGAGGAGTCCTGCGCCCCGCCGCGCCATGACTTTTTTCGACGTCACCCAGCCCGCGGTTCGCGCCTCGATCATGGCCCCCAGGTCGTGCGCCCGCGCCAGCAGCCCGCCTGCCTCGATCTCTGCGATCTGAGCCAGCGCTGCGGCGCAGGCGGCCGGGTTCCCGAGGAACGTGCTCGTGTGGATGGCCTCGCCGGTGGAAGGTGGCCACGCGGCCATGACCGACGGCGTACCGATCGCCGCACTCAGCGGGATCGACCCCGTGAGCGCCTTGCCGACCGCCAGGACATCAGGCGCCACACCGGTATGCTCGCATGCGAACCAGGCCCCCGTCCGGCCCATGCCGGTATAGACCTCATCGAAGATGAGGACGCGCGACCTGCCGTCGCATAGTTCGCGCAGCCAGGGCAGAAACTCCGGTGGCGGCATCACGAGACCGCCCCGTCCCAGAATCGGCTCGACGATCACCGCACCAATGGGAAAGCCTTCCCGTTCGGCTGCATCGAGCTGCGCGAGCACCTGCTCCCGGGTCGCCTCCATGGAGCCGGCAACTGCATCGGGCTCACCGGCTGGGTAGGGCGCGAATCGGACGTGCGGATTGAGCTGCTGCAGGAACGGCCCGCGGAAATCCGACCGCCAGGTTGCCGCCAGGGCGCCGTATGTCAGCCCGTGATACCCGCCCTCGAACGCCAGAACCCCCGGCCTGCCGGTATGCAGTGCCGCCGTCTTGAGCGCCGCTTCGACCGCGTCGGCGCCGTCGCTCCCGAGGATGGAGATTGCCAGGTCGCCGGGTGCGATCGAGGCGAGTTTCTCGAGCAGCGCCACCTTCGCCGCAGCCGGGTAGACGTCGCCTAGCGCGTGGGGCAGCACTGCCGCCTGCCGGCCCAGTGCAGCCGCGACGCGCGGATTGGAATGCCCGGCGAAGGCTACTCCGAAGCCGGATGTCAGGTCGATGAAGATGTTGTCGTCGACGTCCGCGACATTGGCGCGCCACGCTTCCTGCCAGAAGATCGGGCGGGGATCGAGCGTGGTGATGTTGCGGGATTCGACGCGCGCGAGCCGTTCGCCGAGCGCGATGGAGCGCGGGCCGGGGATGCCGGTGCGCAGCAGAGGGAGCGCGTCCGCTGCGCGCGACATGGGGAGCTAGTCCCGCCGCAGCAGAAGATGCGTGGCGGCTGCGCCAATCACGGCACCGAGGAGGGCAGCCCCGCCGAGGCGGTATGCGCGTGCGCGCAGCTCGGACGGCGGGCTGGCTGCAGTCTCTTGCTGAGGAGCGGCCGGACTCCACGTCCATGCCTCTGCCTCACGCGCCGGCGGCTCCTGCGGTGATGATGTCGCACATGCGTAGCACGTGGGCTGGCGCGTCTCGCGGGCGGACCGGTTGGCGTAATGCATCATCGTGCCGCACACGTCGCAGGCGATCTCTGCACGGATCGGCTGCACGGCTTCGTACAATGCGCGACGCGACAGGTCCAGACTTTCCGCGATTTCCGCAACCGGCGTGTCAGTCTCCCAGTACAGCCGATTCGCTTCCGCCATGTTGTCCCTGGTCATCTCTCGCTCCGCTATTTTCCGGTGATGTCGCATTATAGCGGTTGACTCCGCCGTTGTGAACGTCGTCCCTGCGGTCCATGTTATTGTCCGTGCCGATCAACTCATCTCCGCAATGGGCGAAGCCCCCACGCCTCCGGGTGGGCTCGCGCGTGGCGCTCGTGGCGCCCGCGGGCCCGATCGACCAGGCGAGGCTCGACAATGCTGTCGCCATGTGCGCCAGTCTCGGTCTCGAACCCGTCGCGGGTGCCGCGGTGCTGCAGCGCACCGGTTATCTCGCGGGTGGTGATCAGGCCCGCGCTGACGACCTTCGTCATGCTCTTCAGGACACCTCGATCGACGCCGTCTGGGCGTTGCGCGGTGGCTATGGCACGGCCCGTCTGCTGCCGCACCTGGATTTCGCACATCTGGCAACCACTCCGAAAGCGTACATCGGCTTCAGCGACAACACGACGATTCATCTCGCTCTCGCGCGACGACACGTCGTGTCTTTTCATGCCCCGCACGCGGGCGGAGATTTTCCGGCCTTCGCGGAAAAATCCTTCCGCAGCGTGCTGTTCGACGGACAGTCCGGCGTGCTGGCAACGCCACCTGATGCACCGCTTCAGTCCGTGCAGCGGGGAGTCGCTGAGGGCCGGCTGGTCGGCGGCAACCTGTCTCTTCTCGCTGCAGCGGCCGGCACGGACATCGCCCTGCGCGGCGACGGCGTGCTGCTGTTCATCGAGGAGATCGAGGAGCCGCCCTACCGCATCGACCGCATGCTGACTCAGCTGCTGCATAGCGGCGCGCTCGACGGCGTTGCAGGTATCGTCATCGGCCAGTTTTCATCATGCGACGACGGTGCCGCGTCAGCGCTCGATGTACTGAGCGAGAGACTTCAGCCGCTGGGCGTTCCGATCGTCGCGAATGCACCCCTCGGCCATGTGCCCGACAACTGGACGATCCCGGTTGGCGTTCGCGCACGTCTGGACGCGCATGACTCACCCACTCTCACTACCCTGGAATCCGCGGTTGCGGAACTGGCTGCATGAGCGACGAGAACCGGATCTACACACGCACTGGCGACAAGGGAACAACGGGTCTGTTCGGCGGCGGCCGCGTTCCGAAGTCTGATCCGCGCGTGGCTGCATACGGCGAGGTGGACGAGCTGAACGCGTGGCTCGGATGGGTGCTCAAGGCGGAGCCGGACGCGTGGCTCCACGAGCGGATCGAGCAGATCCAGAGTGACCTCTTTGCGATCGGCGCGCACCTCGCCACGCCTCCCGCGCGCGAGAACCGCCGCCAGCCGCACCTGCCTCCGCTTCCCGTCGATCGCATCGAGGCTATGGAGTCCTGGATGGACGATGCCAGTGCGGACCTCGCCCCGCTTCGCTCCTTCATCCTGCCCGGCGGGACGGACGTCGCCGCCGCTCTGCACGTGGGGCGCACGGTCTGCCGCCGCGCCGAGCGAAGTGTCGTCGCGCTGCATGAGACGGACTTCGTCGATGCCGCGGTGATCATGTACCTCAACCGGCTTTCGGACCTGCTCTTCATATGCGCCCGCCGTGCGAACCGCCTGGCCGGCGTGGAAGACACGGCGTGGCTTCCGTAGCGGATAGCGGCGCAGCGCGGGACATCGCCGGATCACGCGCGGCCCGTGCGTGAGCGCGCGAGCCGCATGCGACAGCGCGTCCTGGAGCGTGCCGCGCACGAGCCGCTGAGCGCTGGCGATCTGGCCCGGATCGACCGTTGCCTGACGGCGGCGCTCGCGGTCCGCGATGCGGCCCTCCCGGATGACCACCATGTGGACGCGCTCCATCCCGCGCGCACCGTCCTCATCCTCCTCGATGATGCGCGCATGACCGACCCTGGTCTGCTCGCCGCGGCGACCCTCGTCGACAGCAACGGTTCCGCATTCGCCGCGCCGTCGGACGCCGCCGATGCCCGGGCACTCGCCCTGGCAGCCGCCATTCCCACTCCGCAGTCCGTCGAGGCGGACGAGCTGCTCGAAGCACTCCTCGGACTCCACTCCGATCTGCTCGACGTTGCGCTCGCGGAACGGCTGGACCACGCGCGCCACCTCCATCTGCGCGATTCCGCCGGTCACGCCGCCGCCCTCGCGCTGGAGGAGCGCATCTACCTGCCTCTGGCGGAGAGGCGCGGCGGACTGGTCGGACGCCGATACGACCGCTGGCATACGGCGTTTCGCCGCCGCATTCAGGCCGCGCGCTAGACGGTCGGCGCCGCTTTCGCGATCTTGCGGGCGTGTCCCGTCAATGGCAGTATGGTGCTGCTCATCGACGCTTTATCGGGCTGGAGGAAGACAGGATCATGCCGTACGTAATCAGTGAGCCCTGCATCGGGACCAAAGACGCCAGCTGCGTCGAGGTTTGTCCCGTCGATTGCATATACGAAGGCGAGGACCAGTATTACATCCATCCGGACGAGTGCATTGATTGCGGCGCCTGCGAGCCCGAGTGCCCCGTCACTGCGATTTTTCCGGATACCGATGTCCCGCCCGAATGGACGAGCTACATCGAAAAGAACCGCGCCCACTTCGACAAGTAGCGCCGCGGCAACAAGTAGAAGCGCTGAAAGCAGAAGCACGCTGAAAGCAGAAGCACGCTGAAGCAAAAGCGCGCTGCGTCCCTCTCGACGCAGCGCGCTTTTTCACTTGTTCCGTCTTCGCCGGCTACAGGCCCGCAGCCCGGATCGCATCCAGCGGCGCAGTCGGGGTGGTCCCCGGCTCTACCGGTGGGGTCGGACGCTGCGCGTCATGTTCGCGCAGGAGGAGCAGGCTGGCAGCAACGGCGGCGACGGCGAGCAGGCTGACACTGAAGGCTCTGATAGGCGCCCCCCGGTAACAGGATGTGTTCGTGTGTGCTTGAAGAACGTTTTGTCGAACGGCGTGGTGACACGCTTTGCGTCGCACAGTGATGCACATGCTGGTGCATGTCTGCAACAACATCCGGATCTCCGTCACAGCTGAATGGAACACGCCAGCCGCTGCCCGGGCGTCGCTGCACCGGCGTAAGTCTTTTGTGTACGGCCATCTGTGGCCGGGTGCGGCGGAAGTCCCTGTGCCGCCGTCGATACGGGCGCGGATTGTGCCCCGTTGCGGCGCGTCTGCACTCCCCAGCGTATTCTTTCAGGAAGATGCCCATGTCCGGTATCCGCACCTGTGCCCTTGGTGTCGCATTCCTTCTCGCCTCCGCGCATGCACTGCAGGCGCAGCAGGCCGGCACCTTCCGGTGGTCCGGCACCGGTGAGTCGTTTGTGGCAAGCTTCCGCGAATCGGACGGCTCTGTCGAGGCTGGATACGCCGGTGCAGCGTATCGCGCCCAGCTGCAGATCAATTCGACATCGCCTTACCTGCCGCCGCACGGTACCAGTGCGTTCGGGCCGGTTGTCGACATCTACTGCGTCGACTTCCTCCACAACGCCAATACCAGCTCGAGCGGTTTTGCTGCCAACTTCACGAATCTCGGAACCAACCCGCTGACAGTCACCAGGTCCGCTGACCTGAATCGCTACCTGCGGTCAGCTTTCCTGCTGAGCCAGCTCGATGCACAGGATTTCTCGGCTGCGGGGAAGCAGAACCGGGTGGACATCCACGCGGCCATCTGGAACATCATGGCCGGACAGCCGACGCGCGGGGCGGTGGGCATCACGTCCACGTTCGATTCCGGCTCATATGCCCGCATGGCTGGCTGGATCGAATTGTCCGGTCAGGCCGCGTCACTCGCCTCGGTGAATGCGCGGCAGTGGAGCGTGATTACCTCTCAGTGCGTCGTACAGGTCGGACACCAGGGGGACGGGAGTGCGACGGCGGACAGCTGTGGTCAGGAGTTCATGGTAAGGAACGCCGTTCTCGACCAGCCGCCGATGGTCACTCCGGAACCGGCAACCATCATCATGCTGGCGACGGGTCTTCTGGCGATAGCGGGCGCGGGCATTGTCGGCCGCGGCTTCGCAGTCTAAGGCGATGACGGTTAACGCCGGGATTCTGATCGACGATAAGACAAAGAGGCGGGTTCGTACGTCGGCGGCGGGGGGGCACACCGGCCCGCTCGCCGGCATGGTGACGCCCGCCTATATCGTCAGCGGGCTCTTCTTCTTCACTCCTCTCATCGACATCGTCACCAACGTCTGGCCATTGACGCCCGGCGTCGTCAGCTGGCGGTATGGTGCCGCCGGTGCGAGCGCGAACTATCTGATCTCCGTCGTGTTCGGGATGTTTCTCGCATGCTGCACCGCCGCACTTGCCGGACATGGCAGGACGTTGCGTGTCCTCGCGGTGACCAGCTGTGTGACCGCGCTGGCCATTCTGCTCGTCGCAGGGGAGTTTGCGCTCGACGTCGCCCAGATTAAGGACCTCGTGCCGCCCACTGAGCTCGACATGTTCACGATTGGTGCGGCGAAGGCCGAGCTCAAGTTCATCGCGTCGGCGGCGGGCTTCATTGTGCTGGGCGTTTGCGCCTGGCGCGCGGCGAAACGGGTCGGTGCTGCGCACACGTGAGCGCGGGCCTCATCATGATGTGCACGAGCGCGCTGTGTCATTCACACAGCGCGCTCTTTTTTTCCCGTCGCTCAGAGCCCGGCGGCTCTTATTGCGTCCAGGGGCTCTGCCGGCTGACCCGGCTGGGCATTGCCTTTCCTGGCGTCCGCCTCGCGGGTGAAAACCAGACTTGCGGCAATTGCAGCAACTGCGAGCAGACTGACACTGAAGGTTCGCATCGGCACCTCCTCGTGGATCAGGAAACTCTTTCAGATCCGTGAGGTGCAGGGCGTATGCCTCTCCACCGACCGCAGCGCGCGTACTGGGAACCGATATGCCCGGAGCGATATCCGGCTGTCCCAGTTCGATTTTCTGATGTTACGCGCGCTTCCGGCCTGGTTGTTTGAACGCCGCATCTTCGCAGTGTGGCGGCCGATTTGATGCGCTCGCGCAACATGTCGGTACCCCTGGTCACATGCGCGTGATGCATGCCGGGAGCGAACGGAGCTAGAAGATTCCCAGCTGTCCGGCTACGACGATGATCGACGTGATTCCCGAGAGAACGACGAGCAGGTTCGTCAGTCGCGCAGCGTTTTCAGTCCGCTGCGGCACCTGGATGTCATCGCCTGCCCTGATACTCATCTGGTCGAGCGTGCGTCCTTCCTGGACCGCAATTGTGAGATTGCTCTTCGACCAGATCGTCTTGTCGCCGCGCTCGATGCTCATCTTCTCGAGATCCGCGACCGTCGTCGGCCCTCCGGCCAGCATCAGCGCGTCGGTCAGAAGCATGTCCGACGGCACCGTGTAGTATCCGGGCTGCGTCACCGCGCCCAGAATTCCCAGACGGATCAGCGACCGGGCGTGCACGACCGGGTCCCGGATGAACGCCGAGAGACGCGTCGTAAGGTGTGACTGGAGCTCCGAGCGCAGAATTCCACTCAGTGGAATCTCACCGATCCGCGGCAGCACGATCGATCGATTGCCCATGACTGCGAAGGTGTCCGACAGCTCGACCTGTCCCTCCACCGTCATCATGATGCGGTCGCCGGCCCGGATGTCGCCCTCCTCCAGCCGCTGTCTGATCAGTTCCGCTTCCGCACGCGCCTGCGCCTTCACCGGCGCGCTGTACGCATCGGACCGCGCGGTTACCTCGTACCGATCCAGCAGCTCCTGCAGCTCCGACCGCGTCATCTGGAGACCCGCCGGGTCCCATCCACTGCCGGACTGCGCCGACACCGACGCGACGGTCACCAGCATCGCAAACAGCGGCAGGGCTAGAATACGCTTCAACACTGTTCCTCGTCTTGCTTTTGGAGAGTCCGGGATCGGTCGAAGCCGACCTGGTAGAATATGCCACACCGCCTTCAGGCGCGGTACTGCCAAAACCTGATGCGGTTCGAGGCGTTGCTCCACTGCCGCACTAATCGCTCGAGCGCAACGGTCGCAATTTTCGAAGTTGTTACCACCAATGCATTTATGCTGTGCGACCCGTGCGCATAAAACATGCAGTTACGGCGCTCACGCGCAGATTGTGCGCTTCCGGTTCACCCTCGTCGAATTTGATTGATGTCGAACGCCCCAAGGCCGTACCCACGACCTCCGCTTGCCGTCATCGTTACTCCGCAGGAGTGGGTGTCACTGTCCATGGACAGCGTTTTCGCAGGCCCTGGTTACGCCGTTCTCCGCGCTTTCAATGCTGCTCAGGCATTGCAGCGTGTTGCTGGTTCTACACTCGACCTGCTCATCGTTGACAAGGACCTTCGCGACGCCTCCGGTATCGAGCTGTGCCGGGAGATGCGGAATCAGTCCCTGATCGGCCCGTCGACACCTACGGTGCTGATCGCGCCGGGAGCGTGGCATCGCGAAGACAAGCTCGCCGCTCTGCGTGAGGGCGCCTGGGACGTGTGTTCGCTGCCGACAGACGGCGAAGAACTTTTTCTGCGCGTGGACACGTGGGTACGCGCAAAGCTCGCTGCCGACCAGACACGGGATCAGGGCCTGCTCGATCCGGACACTGGACTCTATAACGCGCAGGGTCTGCTCCGTCGGATCAGCGAGCTGGGCGCAGGCGCCGCACGCTATCAGAGGCCGCTGGCCTGCGTCGTTCTGTCTCCCCAGCCCGCGGCCAGCGCTGGTTCCAGCCCTCAGGCGGCGAAGCCTTCGTCGAACTGGGTTGTCGAAGCTGCGCGTACGCTGTCCGAGGCGCTTGCTGCGAGCGGCCGCGCGTCGGATGCGATCGGTCGACTGAGTGCGACAGAATTCGTCATCCTCGCTCCTGACACTGATGCCGACGGCGTAATCGGCCTTGCGGAGCGGTTGCGGCGCGCGATGGATGCCATGAGTCCGAGCTCATCAGCGTCGGTTCGATTCGGCTGCTATGCCGTTCCGAACTTCAGTGAGGCCTCTATAACTCCGTCCGAGATGCTCGTCCGTGCGGCAGAGGCCCTTCGCGGTCCGCAGACCGACGCGCCGAGGATTCAGTTCTTCAATCGCCTTTCCGACATTCGCAATTAGACCGGCTGAAGCAGGTTGCCGTTGCTGCCGCCGCTCTCCTCATCCCGGGCTTCATAACCCGGGATGTAGGAGTAGTACTGATAGGCGAGATGTGATTCGAAGCCGTTGAGCACGGCGCCGAGCAGACGAATCGGCAGCCGGTCCAGCATCTGCAGCTTTGCCTCCGCGAGCGCACGGTCGGTCCTTCCGGTGCGCATCACCAGCACGAGATTCCCGCTCAGGCTGCCCAGGATCAGCGGATCGACACCCGCGCCGAGCGGAGGGCTGTCGATCAGAATTACCTGATAACGGGAGCGGATATTCGCCAGCATGTCGCCGAGCCGCATCGACGCAAGCAGCTCGGGCGCATTCGCGCGCCGGGTGCCGCCCGGAATCAGGTTCACGAGCGGGTAGGCGGTTGAGCAGATGATGTCTTCTACCTCGCAGTCGCCGGCGAGGTAGTCGGTCAGGCCCGGCTTGCGATGGGTGTTGAGCAGGCGGTGCAGCTCGCCGCGGCGCGTATCGCCATCGATGATCAGCGTCTTCAGGCCGAGATCCGCAAATGCGAGCGCGAGATTCGACGTGATGAAGGTCTTTCCGTCACCCGGTCCAGGGCTCGTCACGGTGAGGATCATCGGACGGCCGAGCCCGTATGCATGCATGAGATTGTGACGGATTCCGCGGAACGCCTCGATGACGCGCGCATTGCTGTCCGTGGCCGCCAGCTTCCGGCGGCTCGTCGGAAGATCCGGAATGGCGCCGACGATGCCGAGCCTGAGATCCTGCGTGACCTGCTCCGCATACTGCAGTCTCGGATCGAATCTGCCGAGCATGATCGCGAGCAGAATGCCGGCGGCCAGCCCACCGGCCACCCCGCCCAGCAGCAGCGTCATCCTGGGGTCCGATGATGGCGTGGCCGGAGCCGTCGCCCGCGCCTGAATCTGCACGTCCGGCACGGAGGTCTCCGCCGCGAGGCGCGCGGATTCGTAACGGTTGCTGAGATCGTTGTACATGTTCTCGGCACTGGTCACTGCGCGTGCAAGACGGGCCTCCTCGATAGCGCGCGGCGGAATCTCACGCAGCTCTGCGGACGCGGAGTTGATGGTGGTCTCGAGGACCTGCGCCTGCGATTCGAGATCGGCCGCGAGCCGCCTGGCCAGACGTGGGATTACGACCGTCTGCGATTCACGGATCGATGCCATGAGGTCGCGGACCGGCGGATATTCAGTCGTGTACTGCAGCAGCAGGCCGCGCAGCTGTCCGCGGTTTTCCGCGAGCTGCGTCAGCGCCTGTGAGAGCTCCGGCGCCGCACGCACGGACGGCAGCACACTCAACGCGTCGACTGAAAGACTGTCGACGCCGTTCCCGATGATCCGCAGAATCGCGTCGCGTTCGCGCTGGAGATTCTCGCGCGTCACCCGCATGTCGAAGAAGGAGGAGATGACCGTTTCGCGCGTTGATTCCAGTCCCGGTGCAATCGGTGTCGAGCGGTTCGACGGCAGCGTGATGGTCTGCACGCCGAAATTCTGCTGCGCGAACTCGGCAGTCCTCAGGTTGTCTTCCGCATACTGCCGCTGAGAGGCGAGGATATCCCGCACCAGGAACAGCTTCGCACTCTTCAGCTCCGCAGCCACCTTCACGTAGCGATCCGCCAGTGTGTTGAGGACGCGCGCCGCCCGGGAAGGATCGCGTCCCGTATATGTCACACTCATGAAGCTGCTGTTCATCGCCATGTCCGTCTCGAGTGCATTGGACAGCGCGATTGCAGCTTCGCTCGTGGGATGAACCGTGAAATTGACCGTACGGTCCGCGGCCAGCGCCTCGGCAGGCGGCTGCCAGGCGAACCCCGCCGCGGCACCGATTGCCGAGCCCGGTGTGGTGCGCTCGATGACCAGGCCGTTCTTGGTGCGCAGCTCGACCGAGTTGCCGGATGCATCCACCTTCAGGACGTACGAGCCCGGCTGGTAGGGATTCGTCACGCGGAATGACCCCAGAACATCCTGATCCCGCGCGGCGTAGCTCACGTAAAGCCGCTCCGCGAGCACCACGCTGTCCAGCACCGCAGGCGTCCTCATCAGCTGAGACCAGCCTGCGTTCTCCAGCAGACCCTCCGCCTGGATCGGGCCGCGGTCCGGATCGCTCGGCGCCTCGAACCACAGGGTTACAACCGCCGTGTAGCTCGGCGTCGCATTGCGGCTCGCGTAGAAGCCGAGCGCGCTGCCCAGCAGCGTTACCGCCAGAACGATCCACTTGTACCGCAACACCGTCGCGGCGTGGCGCTTCAGCCCGCCGCTCGGCGGACCCGGCTGACCTACCCCTTCGTCCATGAACGTGGGATAGACGGCAGGTTCGACTACACGCTTGCCTGCCGGCACCGGCAGGTCTGGACTATCTGTCATTGATACACCGGGTCGAGTAGGTAGCTGACGGGCGTGGATACGGCGCGCACTTCAGGCAAACCCCTTGCCGCATCTCGGCTTGGACGCGAAGTACGGTGGAGCCTCGATCACGCTGCGGGATTGTGGTGCTCGCGCCACAGGGCCCGACTGTGTATGTCGCGCCGGCTCCGCAACTTAGCGTATAACGGCCGCGCTGCACCCGCCTGCGCGCCGTCAAGCCCATTGACTCCAATGAGTCAAGATAGTTTATTTGTTGCCCCGCGCCAACAGGTGATGCACTGTGGTTGCGGTTTAGCCGCAGGTCTGGCCCGTCTCGCACGACATTGCAGTAATGTACACAGATGAG
>DASUXU010000141.1:0-2307 GCA_036377735.1 Longimicrobiales bacterium | reverse complement strand
CGGCAGCGCCTGCGACTTCCCTGCTTCTGGTTCAGCCATGACGTCGGCGTGCTCCCCGCCTTCGGCGCGTTCACCGGCATGGCGGAGATCGAGGCATCCGAGACCGATCGCGTATATGTGGTTGCAGAGCGCGCGGTGGTGCGGGTGCAGTAGTTTTGGCTGGTGGCGTTGCGGCGTGGGGCGGCATTGCGACGTGCGGCGTGCGGCGGCGCTGAAGCTCGCGCGGACCGGCTGGCGCGGTGTGCCGCGGAGGTCAACTGCCCCCGAATGCCGCCGCGATTTTTCCGGGGCAAAGTTGGCGTCGCATACGAGGGTCAACCGCCCCCGCGAGGACGCTCAGTGGGAGAGCGGGGTCACTTTGCCACCACAGCGGTGGGTAAGTTGACACCAGTCCCACGACAACTGCCCCCGTGGCCAATTGTCACCCTCCCCTGGTTGTTCATTGGCCTTTGGCCCTCGCCTTCGCCCTCGAAGGGATTGGCCTTTGGCCCTCGCCATAGCCCTCAACTCATTGGCCTTTGGCCTTCGCCTTCGCCTTAGCCATAGCGCCGCCCCAGCGAGCGGATCCGTTCCGTAAACGATTCCGGCAGGAACAGGTTGTCCGAGATGCTCGCGATCTCCTCGGCTTCGCGCCACGCCTGCTCGAGCATGGAGAGCTCGCCCTCGAGGGCGCGGCGCTCGATTTCTTCGTGTGAGGCCATCTCGAGCGCGAGGCGCATCGAGAAAGGGATGCGTGTCAGCACCGCGTCATTGGACCAGGCGGAGCGTTCGGCCGCGACGCGGGCGATGTAGGTGGAGGGATCGCCTGCTTCGAGCAGCGAGACGGCCTCGCGCACGCGCTTCGCGCTGCCGCCGAACCGGTTCACTGCGGGCAGCAGCTGACGGACGGCCGACTCGGCCGCCTCGCCGGTGATCAGGTGCTCGTCGAGCTTATCCTCCCACGTCTTCCGCAGGATGGGTATGTGCCCGTCGGGATGCGGAACGTAAAGGCCCCATGGAGAGCCGGGCGCAGTCGCGAGTCGCACACGCGCCAGATCCAGCCGCTTGATCTTCACAAGTCCATTCGGCGTTTCCAGGCGCGCAAGGACCTCCTGCGGATTTCCCTGCACGATCTGCGTTGCGCGGTTCATGACCAGACCTGCAAATCCGATCAATCCGAATCCTGCAGCAGACGCGCCCGCGACGACGACGCCGAGACCCGTGAGGCCCGCACCGACCTTGAGGATCATCCGCCGTTGCCGCCGTCCGAACTGGTCGCCATAGCGCCACGCGGCGAACTCGGGGCGCTGCGGCTGGCCGATGCGGACGAGCTCGAGACCTTCGCGCAGCTTTGCGAGTCCGATGTTCTCGGTGGACGCGCGCAGGCGGGCGCTGCTGTACTCGCGCTCGCACAGCTCGACGACTTCCCAGCGCTCCTCGAGCGGACTGAGGTTCCAGCGCTCGCACGACCTGCACACCACCCAGAGGCGGCCCCGCTCCGAGTCGAATGCAATGCGGCGGCCGACCGGGAACGATTCGAACACTTCGTTCCGGCCAAGCGGCTGATTGCAGAACGTGCAGGTGGAGTACACGCGCTACCTGGTGATGCCTTCGCGCAGCAGCGGGTACGGATTGATCTGTTCGCCGCCCCAGTACCGGCGGGGATCCGTGGTGGTATTGATCTCGAAATGCAGATGATAGTTGCCGATGCCGGCATTGCCGGTGTCCCCGACGTAACCGATGACGTCGCCGGCTTCGACGTACCGGCCTTCCGCCATGCCGTCCGCGTACTTCTGCAGGTGGCCGTAGAAGTAGATCGTGCGCCGGTCGGGCGCGAGCTCGTAAATGGAAATCCCGCCGCGCGCACTGTTGTCGAGCGCCACGATGGTACCGGCGCCAGCCGCGAGGACGGGTGTGCCGCGCGGCGCCATGATGTCGATCGCGCCGTGACGACGCGAAGCATCGCGCGCATCGCCGAACGTGTCACGCAGCTGACCGGGTGTCACGCCCTGCACGGGAATGATCAGTGCACCGCCCGACGCGGCCGGCTGCTTGCGCGGGCGATAGGGTGAAACGGTCGCCCGCATGAGCGGCGCATCATCTTCGATCTGCGCGTCCGGTTCGGATGGCGCCGGCGAGCGCGGAATCGACCGCAGCACCGTCTGCGGTGTCGTGCGCGGTGCACACGCAGCGGCGATCGCCATGACACACAGCACCGGCAGTAATCGCAGCGCGGCAAGTGTGCATTGCGCGATCGGTGTGCGCAGCGCGGACGCACGCATCACTGGCTCGCCCTTGGAACGCGGAACGCCCATCGGCCGGTCGGTG
>DASUXU010000140.1:0-4180 GCA_036377735.1 Longimicrobiales bacterium | reverse complement strand
CGCGAAATCCTGCGCCGCATCAACGAGGGAAAACGCAGCGGCCGCATCGAGCGGATCCGTTTCGTAATGGGGGAAGGACAGTAACCCGGGGGCGTTTCCGGGGTAATAGATTGGCTGCCGCGGTATCGCGCGGCGACCCACGTCGCACACTGAAAAAAACTGGATCATGGCAAAGAACGAAGCCGAAAAACACGACTACGGTGCTGGCCAGCTGCAGGTGCTCAAGGGGCTGGAAGCGGTCCGCAAGCGCCCCGGCATGTACATCGGCTCCACGTCATCGCGGGGCCTGCACCATCTCGTCTACGAGGTCGTGGACAACTCCGTGGACGAAGCGCTCGCCGGCTTCTGCACGCATATCGAGGTCTACATCCATCCCGACAACTCGATCACCGTCGTCGACAACGGACGAGGCATCCCGACGGACATGCATCCGACGGAGAAGAAGAGCGGTGTCGAGGTCGCACTCACAATGCTGCACGCGGGCGGCAAGTTCGACAAGGACTCCTACAAGGTGTCCGGCGGTCTGCACGGCGTCGGCGTCAGCGTGGTCAACGCACTGTCCGAGAAGCTCACGGTCGAGGTCAGCCGCGACGGCAAGACGCATCGCCAGAGCTTCACGCGCGGCGACAAGGTCACCGAGCTCGAGGTCGTCGGGAAGACGAAGAGCACGGGCACGACCATCACGTTCAAGCCGGATCCCGAGATCTTCACCGAGCTGAACTTCGCGTTCGATACGCTGTCCAATCGTCTGCGCGAGCTCGCGTTCCTGAACAAGGGACTCAACATCACGATCATCGACGAGCGTGACAGCGAGAAGGGCCATCGCCGCGAGGAATACCACTACGAGGGCGGCATCGTCCAGTTCGTGGAGTTCCTGCGCGGCACCCGCAAGCCGATGCACCCGAAGCCGGTCTACATCGAGGCGGTGCGCGAAGAAGCGGAGATCGATCTCGCATTCCAGTACGACGACGGCTACAACGAGAACACGTACACGTTCGTCAACAACATCAACACGCACGAGGGCGGCTCGCACCTCACCGGCTTCAAGGCCGCACTGACACGCACGCTCAACGACTATGCACGCAAGGGCAACTTCCTGAAGAAGGAGCTCGACGCGCTGAGCGGTGAGGACATCCGCGAGGGTCTCACATGCGTCCTGTCCGTGCGCGTGAAGGAGCCGCAGTTCGAGGGTCAGACCAAGACCAAGCTCGGCAACTCAGAGGTGCGCGGCGCGGTCGAGCAGGTCGTGAACGACAAGTTGTCGAGCTTCCTCGAGGAGAATCCGTCGGTCGCAAAGGCCATCATCGAGAAGGCGATCCAGGCAGCGCGCGCACGTCTCGCTGCCCGCAAGGCGCGCGAGCTGGTGCGTCGCAAGAGCGCGATCGAAGGCATGGTGCTGCCCGGCAAGCTCGCCGACTGCTCCATCACCGATCCCGCACTGTGCGAGATATACCTGGTCGAGGGTGACTCCGCCGGCGGCTCAGCCAAGCAGGGGCGCGACCGCAACTACCAGGCGATTCTCCCGCTGCGCGGCAAGATCCTGAACGTCGAGCGCGCGCGTCTGGACAAGATCCTGTCGAACGAGGAGATCCGCACGATCATCGCCGCCATCGGCACCGGCATCGGCGAGGACGATTTCAGTGTGAAGGGTGCGAGATACCACAAGATCATCATCATGACCGATGCCGACGTGGACGGCGCGCACATCCGCACACTGCTGCTCACGTTCTTCTACCGCCACATGCGCGAGCTGATCGAGGAAGGCATGGTCTACATCGCGCAGCCACCGCTCTACCGCGTCGCGCGCGGCAAGGAAGAGCACTACGCGTATTCCGAGCAGGAGCGCGACGGCCTCGCGACACGTCTGAAGGGTCCGGACGGCACGAAGAACGTCAACATCCAGCGCTACAAGGGCCTCGGCGAGATGAACCCCGAACAGCTCTGGAAGACGACCATGGACCCCGAGACCCGTACCATCCTGCAGGTAACACTCGAAGACGCGGTCGAGGCGGACGGCGTGTTCTCCACGCTGATGGGCGACGAGGTCGAGCCGCGCCGCCGGTTCATCGAGGACAACGCGAAGTACGTGAAGAACCTGGATGTATGAGAGGTTTCAGGGATAGGGATGGGGATAGGGTTGGGGCTCAGGGGCCTAGGGGCTGAGGGGCTGAGGGGCTGAGGGAGATCGGGGGGCGCTGCGAACGGCGTCCCCGATTTTTGGGGGGTACTTGACTTATCAAAAAATGTTGATAGGATAGTCTCATGGCAACGACCACTACTCACGACAAGGCCCTGCTGGCGGTGTTTCATGCGCTGTCAGACCAGACACGGCTCTCGATCGTCAGGCGGTTGGCGGGCGGTGAGCGGTGCGTCTGCGACCTCCAGGATCTGCTGGACGCCGCGCAGTCCCGGCTGTCGTACCACCTCAGGACGCTGAAGGAAGCGGGCCTGATCACGGACCGGCGGGAGGGACGCTGGGTGCATTACTCGCTGGTGCCCGGCGCGCTGGAATCCGTGGTGAGCTTCATGGGGGAGATGGAAGCAGCTGCACAGGAGTGCCATGCGAGCGGCCGGTGCTGCTGATTTTTTTTTGTCGGACACATCAACATTTCTTGATGAGGAAGGGACCCATGAGTACCAACGTGAAGGACATCGTTCGCGAGAAGTACGGACAGGCAGCACTGAACGTGGTCGAGACGGGCAGCGCCGGTGGCGGGTGCTGCGGAACGGGCAGTTCGTGTGGACCGGACCCGATCACGCGCGATCTGTATGACGAGATCACGAAGTCCGGCCTCCCGGCCGAGGCCGTGCTCGCGTCGCTGGGGTGCGGGAATCCCACCGCGCTCGCCGATCTCCACGAAGGTGAGGTAGTACTCGATCTCGGTTCGGGTGGTGGCATCGACGTCCTCCTCTCGGCCGCCCGCGTCGGACCCACGGGCAAGGCGTACGGCCTCGACATGACGGACGAGATGCTCGCGCTCGCGCGCAGGAACGCTGAAGCCGCAGGTGCGACGAACGTCGAGTTTGTGAAGGGGGAGATCGAGAACATCCCGCTCCCGGACAGCAGCGTCGACGTGATCATCTCGAACTGTGTGATCAATCTGTCGGCTGACAAGCGCAGGGTGTTGAAGGAAGCATTCCGTGTGCTGAAGCCTGGCGGCCGCTTCGCCGTCTCGGACGTCGTCGTGCGGGGCGAAGTACCTGGCGAAGTTCGCCGCAGCATGGAGCTGTGGGTGGGCTGCGTCGCAGGTGCACTCGAGGAGTCGGAGTTCAAGGCGCTGCTTGCCGAAGCCGGGTTCGTGAAGGCCGATATCGAGCCGACGCGCGTCTACAAAATCGAGGACGCGCGCCTCTTCCTCGAGGAAGCCGGACTCGACGTCGACGCATTCACGCAGGAGATCGACGGTCGCTTCATGGCTGCATTCGTGCGCGCCTCGAAGCCCGTCCAGACAACCACGGGCGGTGCCTGCTGCACGCCCGGCTGCTGCTCGTAGAGGGAGGACGTATGAACAGACTCCGCGCCTGGTTCTGCCGCGAACGGAAGAAGATCGCCATCTGGTCAGTGATTACTGCGGCAGTGAGCCCGCTACTGGCCTCGACGGTCAGTCATGTTGCCGCGGTGGAACCGAATACGGTGATGGTCGCCATTGGCACTGGACTGTTTGCACTGTGGCGGCCGTCCCGCGACACGTGGTTGCGCTCATCGTGCAGCAGCCGGAAATTATGCGGATCACGCTGATCCGGAGCACTGTTGTGCTTCTTTGCGGAAGGCGCCCGGTTTCCCTCGACGCAATGATATGACTGAGAGATTTCGGACGGTCGGGTTTGCACCGATCGCCGTGGCGGCGATCTGTGTCCTGGGACGACCGTATGTGACGCATGGCCAGTCGGCAGCGCCGCGCGTGCCTGCGGACAACGCTAGTGTGAAGCGGGCGGTTGCGCATGTGGTCTCGATCGAGCCGCAGACGATCGAGAACCAGGTCGCGATCTGCCAGATTCCCGCGCCGCCGTTCAAGGAGGCGGCGCGCGCGGAGGACTATGCGGGGCGGATGCGTGAGCTCGGATTGCGCACCGTGCGCATCGACAGTGCCGGCAATGTGATCGGCGAGCGGCCGGGTGATTCGGCCGCCCCGGCGGTCGTGGTGTCGGGGCATCTCGACACGGTGTTTCCGGAGGGCAC
>DASUXU010000139.1:0-2310 GCA_036377735.1 Longimicrobiales bacterium | reverse complement strand
AAAAAGAAAGAAAAGCTGGCTCGCACGAAGCTTGCACTTGCGCTATACTCAATGACGGTGCGGACTTGACGCACCCCGGAGGGAGCCGGTCGCTCCCGCGCAGGGATCGAGAGAAGCAGGCATGGAAGCACCCAGAGTTGGTCGTTCGGTCCCGCCCAGGGTCCGTCAGGGAATAGCAGTCGTAATCGTCGCGGGCGCCGCATTCGCGGTATTTACCTTTGCCGGCGGCCGGGCGGCGCCCGGTCCTGATGGCGCCCAGCAGGACAGTATCCAGGCGCAGGTAGACAGCGCGCGTGCGGCTGCGGATTCGGTCGCGGCAGCTACGCGTGCAGACAGCGTCGCCGCGGCGCGGGCCGACAGCCTCGCGGCGGCTGGTGCAGCGTCTGGGGATCCGTCGTCGAGCGATTCAGCCGCGGGCGGGGCGAAGCAGGCAGCTGGTGTTAAGTACAACGCTGGTGAGGACCCGGCGTTTGCTGCCCGAATGGGGTGGCCTGTGAAGGGCCCGGCGGCACTCCCCGGGGCGATCCTGCCGAACAAGCGCATCGTCGCATACTACGGCAACCCGCTGTCGAAGCGGATGGGCGTGCTGGGCGAGTACGAGAAGTCAGAAATGCTTCGTCGTCTGAAGTCGGAGGTCGCTGCGTGGAACGCCGCCGACCCGTCGACGCCGGTCGTTCCTGCACTTCACCTGATCGCAGTCGTCGCAGCTGGCGAGGCGGGGCCGTCGGGTAAGTGGCGCACGATCATGCGCGACACGCTCGTCGAGCAGGTCTACCGCTACGCGCAGGAAGCCGGCGCGATCATGTTCATCGACATCCAGGTCGGTCACAGCGACATCCGCGAGCTTCTGCCGAAGTTCGAGAAATTCCTGACGCGGCCGGACGTTCACCTGGGCGTGGATCCCGAGTTCATGATGCCGGACGGTATCAGGCCCGGCGCGAAGATCGGATCGATGAGCGCCGCCGACATCAACTACGTCTCCGGCTACCTCGCCGACCTCGTGCGGAAGAACAACCTGCCGCCGAAGGTGCTCACGATCCACCGCTTCACGCGCAACATGGTGACCAATTACAAGGACATCAAGCTGCGCCCGGAAGTGCAGATCGTCATGCACATGGATGGCTGGGGCGCGCCGTGGCTGAAGCGTGATTCCTATCGCGACTACATCGTGCGCGAGCCGGTGCAGTATACCGGGTTTAAGCTGTTCTACCACAACGACACGAAGAAGGGCGACCCCATCATGAAGCCCGCCGACGTGCTCAAGCTGAACCCGAAGCCGCTTTACATTCAATACCAGTAGGACGCAGGGGACGGCGTAACGAAGAAGGGCCCGGCTAACCGCCGGGCCCTTTTACGGACCACCCTTCGATGCTTCGGAGTTGACCCTTCTTCACATGCATCTGCGCGACGTGCGCGCTGCAGCTATCCAAAAGAGGGCGTGCGCGTGCGGATATCCCCGAAAAATGGAAATTCGAGGCGGCAATCCGCACGCACGACGCTTCTTAGCACCAGTCTCGCTGGCAAATCGGGGCGTCGCCATGTTCAGATCGGTCATTGCCGACACTCCGAAGGGTGGTCCGTAAGATAGAACTAAAAGGCGACGGTCTTCAGCTGTTCCCAGAGGTACGTGTACGTGAGTCCGTAGGACTTTGCACGCTGTTCGCTGGTGACGCCTGCGCCGTGGCCGCCTTCCGTGTTCTCGAAGTACAGGAACGGCAACCCCATGTCCTCCATCTTCGCGGCCATCTTGCGGGCGTGACCGGGGTGCACGCGGTCGTCGCGGGTGGTCGTTGTGAACAGGACGCGGGGATACTTCGTTCCGGCGTGCAGGTTGTGATACGGCGAGTAGCGGCTGATGTAGGCCCACTCGGCGGGGATATCGGGGTTGCCGTACTCGGCCATCCAGCTCGCGCCGGCGAGGAGGTGGCTGTAGCGCTGCATGTCGAGCAGGGGCACCTGCGACACGACGGCGCCGTAGAGGTCCGGGCGCTGGGTGAAGGCTACGCCCACGAGCAGGCCGCCGTTGCTGCCACCCATGATGCCCAGGTGTGCCGGCGACGTGATTCCCGTGCGGATAATGTCCTCCGACACGGCGATGAAGTCGTCGTATACGCGCTGGCGGTTCTCCTTCAGGCCCGCGCGGTGCCACTGCGGGCCGAACTCGCCACCGCCGCGGATGTTGGCGAGGACAAACGTGCCGCCGCGCTCGAGCCATGCGGCACCTGTGATGGCGGAGTATGCTGCGGTGCGCGGCACCTCGAAACCGCCGTATGCCGAGAGCAGCGTGGGGTTCGTTCCGTCCCGTCGCGC
>DASUXU010000138.1:0-4698 GCA_036377735.1 Longimicrobiales bacterium | reverse complement strand
CTGCGGCGCTTCCGTCGTCGTCTGCGTGATGTCCTCGCCTTCGATCTTCTTCTGGATCAGCTCGAGGACGCGCTCGCGGACGTCATCCTTGTACTGGTCGGGACGGAACTCGTCCGTGGCGACCTGCTGGATCAGCTGGACCGCCAGGTCGAGCTCCTTCGGCTTGATGTCCGCCTGCCCGAGCGGCACCTCCTCGAACGACCGGACCTCGTGGGAGTACCGGAGCTGCTCCATCACAATGCCGTCCCCGCGGGGACTCAGCAGGACCAGGTACTGCTTGCCGCGCGCGGCGTACCGGCCGAGGGCCGAGAGCTGCGTGGCCTGCATGGCCTCGCTCAGCAGACGGTAGGCGCGGTCGCCGCCCTTGTCCGGGCCCAGGTAGTACGGCTTGTCCACAAAAACACGGTCGACCTTGGACGCCGGGACGAACTCCACGATCTCGATCGTGTTGTCCGCCTTCACCTCCAGCGCCTTGAGCTCGTCGACATTGAAGAGGACGTACTGATCCTTGGAGAACTCGTAGCCCTTCACCATGTCGTCCCGCTCGACGACCGTGCCCTCGCGGGCGCAGATATACTGCTGCTTCAGACGGGAGCCACAGTCCTTGTGGATCCAGTTGAAGGACAGGGCCGCGGTCGAGTCGCCGGCGGAATAAAGCTTCACCGGGACGGAGACCAGCCCGAACGAGATCGTTCCCGATCCAATGGCGCGTGCAGTCATAGGGGTGACCACTATAGGTCGGGCGGCTTTGCCGGACAAGGTTTCTTTTACGGACCTGCCTTCGGAGCGTCGGAATTGGCCGCGATTGATATGCGACGGTGCCCTGGGCGTTGCCTTTTGGTGGGGTGAAGTGCCTGTTATCGGGCCTATGGGATATGAGAATGGGTAAAACCCCACGCTCCGAAGGGTGGTCCGGAGACTTAACCGCGTACCGGGCGAAGAGATCGGCAGGTGAGACGCCGGAACCCTTCGGAGTTGACGCATCCAGGCATGGCAGCGGCCCGCTCACCTATGTGATGCAGAAGCACAGCGCGACGCGGCTGCATTACGATCTGCGGCTGGAACTGGACGGCGTGCTGAAGTCCTGGGCGGTGCCGAAGGGGCCGTCCTACGACCAGGCGGACAAGGTGCTGGCGGTCCAGACGGAGGACCACCCACTGGAGTACGCGGACTTCGAGGGCGTCATCCCGAAGGGCAACTACGGCGCGGGCGAGATGATCGTCTGGGACCGCGGCACGTTCGAGTGGGTCGAGGACCCGCACGCCGGGTTCGCCAAAGGCAAGCTCCTGTTTGAGCTGCACGGCCACAAGCTGCGCGGACGCTGGACGCTGGTGAAGATCAAAAAGGCGGAGGTCGAGTGGCTTCTGATCAAGGAGCGGGACGGCCTGCAGGGCGCGGGCAAGCCGCCGCTCCCGGACGACTCCGTGCTGTCCGGGCGTACGATCGAAGACTTGAAGACCGGCGCCGACCCCGCCGCGCCGCTGCGTGACGCCCTCGCAGAAGCCGGCGCACCTGTAAAGAGCGTCAACGCCAGCAATGTCAGCCTCATGCTCGCGACCGGTGCGACGAAGCCGTTCTCGTCGCCCGACTGGGTCTACGAGCTGAAGTACGACGGCTACCGCATGCTCGTGGAGCGCGACGGCAACAGAGTCCGCATGCTCTCACGCAACGGCAACGACCTCGCCGCAGGCTTCCCTGATATTGCAGTGGCCGTGCTGGCGCTGCCGTTTCGTCGCTTCATCGTCGATGGCGAAGTCGTGGTGCAGGATGATGCAGGTCTGCCGCGCTTTCAGCTGCTGCAGAAGCGCGCACGCGTGAGCAATGCGAGAGAGATCGAACGATACGCGCACGAGCTGCCGGCGACGCTGTATGCGTTCGACTTCATCGCGTTCGACGACTTCGATGCGCGACCGCTGCCGCTTCGCACGCGCAAAGAGCTGCTGCGCATGCTGCTGCCATCCGCTGGCACGCTGCGCTACTCGGAGCACGTCGATGAGCGCGGTGTCGACTTCTTCGCCGCGGCCGAGGCGATGGGTCTGGAGGGTATGGTCGCGAAACGCGCGGACGCGCCGTATCGCGGCGGCCGATCATCGGACTGGGTGAAAGTGCGCGCGCATCGCACGGGCGACTTCGCGATCGTCGGCTTCAAGAAATCCAGTCGTACCCGAGGCTACGGATCGTTTCACGTCGCGGCGTATCGCGACGGTGTGCTGACATACGCGGGGTCGGTCGGCACGGGCGTGACTGCGTCGCATCTGGATGATGCGCTCGCGAAGACCGCTGCGGATGTGACAACAAAGCCGCCGTGTGCCGGTGCGCCGACATCCGCGGCTGCAATAAAAAACGATCTCTGGGTCGAGCCGCGGCTGGTGTGCGAGGTGCGGTACCTGGAGTGGACGGAAGCGGGGAACCTGCGTCACCCGGTATTTCTGCGGTTCCGGCCGGACAAGCCGGCGGCGGAGTGCGTCGCGGATCCGTCGGATGCAACAGACTCTGAAGGCGACGTCGGGCCTGCATTCGACATCTCATCGAGCACAGACACGAGGGACAAGGCGGAGACTGCACCGTCCCCGGCCGTCGCTGCCGACGTGCGATTCACCAACCTCGACAAGGTGTACTGGCCGGAGGACGGATACACGAAGGGCGACCTGGTCGAGTACTACCGCGCGATCGCGCCGTACATGCTGCCGTATCTGCGTGATCGCCCCGTGGTGCTGACGCGGTTCCCGGACGGCATCCACGGCAAGTCGTTCTTCCAGAAGGACGCGCCCGACCACGCGCCGTCATGGCTGCGTACGGCGGCGATGTACAGCGAGGGTTCGGAGCGCGACCTGTCGTATTTCGTCGCGGATGACGAGCGGTCGCTGCTATATCTCGCAAACTCCGGCTCTATTCCGCTGCACGTGTGGTCCAGCCGCGTCGCTACCGTGCAGCATCCGGACTGGTGCGTGCTGGATCTCGATCCGAAGGATGCGCCGTTCGCCGATGTCGTGAAGGTTGCACTGCTGCTGCGCGACCTTTGCGATCGCATCGGCATGCCGAGCTACATCAAGACCAGCGGGTCATCCGGCCTGCACGTCATGCTGCCGATGGGGCGGCAGTGCACGCACGACCAGACGCGGATGATCGGCGAGCTGATCGCGCGCCAGGTCGTGAAGGAACTGCCGGATATCGCGACGATTACGCGCGTCGTATCGAAACGCGAAGGCCGCGTTTACGTCGACTACCTGCAGAACGGCCATGGGAAGTTGCTGGTCGCGCCGTACTGCGTGCGGCCGCTGCCGGGCGCGCCGGTTTCGACGCCGCTCGCGTGGCGGGAAGTGAATGCGAAGCTGGACATCCGCAAGTTCACGATCAAGACTGTCCCGCCGCGTGTGAAGACGTTGAAGAAGGATCCGCTCGCGGGTGTGATGGACGATGTGCCGGACCTGGTCGCAGTACTCGACGCACTGCAGAAGCTTGGAGGCCGCTGATGGAAGGGCCGTTGAAGGAAGATGTGACGTTCGAGACGGGGCACGGCGCCGCGTGCGGCATCTGGTCGCGACCTGCCGAGGCTGTTGCGACCTATGTACTCGCGCACGGCGCGGGCGCCGGGATGCGGCACGTGTTCATGAAAACGATCGCCGACGCGTTGAACGAACGTCGCATTGCGACGCTGCGCTACGAGTTCCTGTACATGTCGTCCGGGTCGAAGCGGCCTGACCGCGAGCCCGTGCTGCTCGACACGGTCCGCGCCGCCGTCGCATTCGGACATCAGCTCGCGCCTGACCTGCCTGTATTCGCAGGCGGAAAATCCATGGGCGGGCGAATGACATCGCGCGCCGCGGCTGCCGCGCCGCTCGATGTCAACGGCATCATCTTCATCGGTTTTCCGCTGCATCCGCCGAAGCGCGTGTCGCGCGACCGCGCTGCTCACCTGCACGATGTGAAGCCGGCGATGCTTTTCCTGCAGGGCACGCGCGACGACCTCGCGGACCTCGACAGCATCCGCGAAGTGACTGCCGGGCTGCGTGATGCGGAGCTTCACGTGGTGGAGGGCGCCGACCACTCGTTCCACGTGCTCAAGCGGTCGGGCCGCACGGATGCTGAAGTGATGAACGAGCTTGTGGACCGGATCGCGACGTTCGTCGCGGCGCACTCTATGCCTGGCGCGACGCGGTGACGGGTCAGAATGCGGCGATGAACTCGCGGGCGAGGCCCGGGCCGGTGCCGCCGTCCTCGTGCTTGAAGAAGACGAACAGCTCGCGCCACGGCTGCGCCTTCAGACGCTCCGCCCACGCAGCCACCTCGCCCGGCTCGTACGCAACCTTCCGCAGACGCGCGTAACCCCACGATGCAGTGGCAGCGAGCGGCGTCTCCGACTCCTCGTCATGTGCAATCACCAGGGCCGCATCGTGCGCGCGCAGGATGTCGTACACGTCGTCGACGAACCACGCGTCGTTACGGAACTCGAATGCGTAACGCAGGTCGTCGGGCGCTGCCTGGAGGAACGCGGCAAGGCGGTCGTCGTCCCGCTTCATGTTGGGCGGCAGCTGCACCAGGATCGGGCCGAGATGTTCGCCCAGGCCACGCGCAACGTTCGCGAAATAGTCGATCTCGTCGCCCGCGTCCTTCAGCCGCTTGAAGTGCGTGATCTTCTGGGACGCCTTGAGCACGAACGTGAAACCGTCGGGGACCTGCTCCGCCCAGCCCGCGACC
>DASUXU010000137.1:0-12426 GCA_036377735.1 Longimicrobiales bacterium | reverse complement strand
CAGCCCGATGTATTCCATCTCGGCCGTGATCTCGCCGCGCCGCGCGTAGTGCATCTGTGTCACGTTGGCACCGCTGCGTGCGCGCAGTGGGCGGGGAAGCAGTGCATCCGGCATCTCCACGAACGCATCGCGTACGCCTGCGCGCACACGGTCCTGCGTCGCGGACGCGGCCGCGCTGTACAGGCCCGTGTATTCCTCGACATCGCCGCGCGCGCGGATCCACTCCGTGCGCAGCTTCGGCAGACCGTCGCGCACCGGCATGCCCTGCGGGCCGCTCGTGTCGTAGACGCGCAGCGGCGGCTCACCGCCGGACAGCGTGATCTCGCGCATCGGCACGCGGATGCCGTGGG
This sequence comes from Longimicrobiales bacterium, assembly GCA_036377735.1. Lineage (GTDB taxonomy): Bacteria > Gemmatimonadota > Gemmatimonadetes > Longimicrobiales > RSA9 > DASUXU01. Next base: position 12,076 of record DASUXU010000137.1, on the reverse strand, counting down.
GGCCGTCGACATAGACCTTCGCTGAATTCGGAAAGGCCTCTTCGTACGTTGACACCTGCGGGATGATGGTCGGGCTGTTCGGCTTGATCATGGCTCGCCTTCCAGGACGGGGTGCGCAATGCAGCGGAAGGGCCGGATGACGTCGCATGAAAAAACGCCACCCGTGGCCGGACGGCGTTCAGAAAAGGAGTCCGGGATGGACCCCTGCCGATCGTCGCCGCCTCCCTCCGCCGGTCTCAACCGGATCAGGTTCCAAGGGACTGTCTCAACCGCGGCGACGGTGCCGGGTACCCCTGGCGGACGACTGAACCTACCGCACTGCGCACCCTCATGGAAGCCATGCGGCACGGCCCGGGCGCAGTTCATCACGTCCCGGTTGAGCATGCCCGGCCGGCCCCGTATGCTCCGGACATGCCCAGACACCTCTGGATCCCGATCGCGGGCGTAGCCGCGGCCCTGACCGCGCTGACCGCGGCTGCCGCTGCCATGGCGCGCCAGTCGCCCGACCCGCCCTCCGCCAGTGCTGCGATTCTGGGCATGCTGGAGGACGGAGCAGTGAAGCGGCAGCTCATCGGCGACTGCACCGGCTGCCACCAGCTCGCGCCCGCCAATGTGTTTCCCGGAGGGCGGACGCGCACCGCCGCGGAATGGACTGCGGTCGTGCAGCGCATGCAGGCGTTCGCCGGTCACGGCAGCGGATTCCCGGTAATCGGCGTCCGCGACGCTGCGGCAACCGGTGCGTGGCTCGCCGCGAATCTCGACGGCAGCATCCCGTCCGTCAGCCGCCCGCCGGCCCGTGCAGACATGCAGATCCGCGAGTACCCGTATCCGTACGACCGCGATCTCCCGCACGACCTGGCCGTCCTGGGCGACGGCAGCCTTGCCATCACCGGCATGTTGACGAACCAGATGCTCGTGCTGGATCCGACAGACGGTTCGTACGACGAGATCCCGATTCCCGTCGAGCGCGCGAATCCGCGCGCCATCGAGGTCGACGACGGCGGCAACTGGTGGGTCGTGCTCGGGGCGCCCAATCAGCTCGCACGCTACGAACCTGCTATCGATCACTGGACGACGTGGGACCTCGGCATGTACGCGCACGAAGCGCGGCCGGATAACAGAGGGCGCGTCTGGTTCAACGGCCACTTCACGAGCAATCCGGTGAAGGTCGGCTATCTCGACATCGCATCCGGAGCAATCCGCACATTCGACGTACCGACTCCGCAGCCGCTCGCCGAAGGCGGCGCCATTCCCTACGGCCTCGCCGTCGGAAGGGATGGCACACTCTGGGGCTCCGACCTGCGCGGCAACCGCATCTATGCCGTCGATGCGCAGGGCGGCGCAGTCCGGACGTGGGACATGCCGACGACCCACAGCTCGCCGCGCCGCATCGATCTCGATCATCGGGGCGTGCTGTGGATACCCGAATACGCGAACAACACACTGACATCGTTCGACCCAGCGAGCGGCAGGTTCACGCAGTATCCGCTTCCGATACCGGACGCGCTGCCATACGTCGTGCGTGCGGATTCCGCACGCGACATCATCTGGATCGGAACAGGAGCAGCGGACGCGGTGCTGGCGTTCAGGCCGGCATCTGCGGCGTTCGACGTATACCCTCTGCCGACGGCGGGCGCCCTGGTGCGACACATCGCGATCGACCCGCATACCCGCGATGTGTGGGCGGCATACGGCGCGTCGCCCGGAATCCCGCCGAAGATTGCCCGGCTGAGGCTGGTGGCACCCTGACGAGCCGCCGGGTTATCTTGAGACATTCATCACCTACCGAGTCGGAGAGACACGACACCATGATGCGAATCCAGACATGCAGCGCGCACGCGCTGATGACGGCCGTGCTGCTGGCCGGGCTGCCGCTGGCGGCCACTGCCCAGGACAGGCTGCCGACGTATCCCGGATACGACCAGTACAGCAGAATGGCGCCGCAGTACAACCAGGCGATGGTGTCCGGCTCCGTCCTCGGCGGCTTCGGTGCGACCTCGCCGAAGTGGTCTGACGACGGGAAGACATTCGAGTACACGCATGCCGGCAAGAGGTATGTGCTCGACGTGACGTCGCGCGAAGTCCGCGAGACCACGCTCAGCACGCCACCCGCAGGGGCTGGCCGCGCCGGCCGGGCTGCGGGTCCGCCGCGCGAGCGCGGACGTCAGTTCACGACCGTCATCTCTCCCGACTCGAGCAGGACCGCGCTGTTCCGCGACTACAACGTCGTCGTGAAGAACGCGGACGGTACGGAGACGCAGGTGACGACCGAGGGCAGCGCGGCGAGCCGCCGCAAGTTCGGTAGTGCGAGCTGGGTGTACGGCGAAGAGCTGGACGTGATCAATGCGATGTGGTGGTCGCCGGACAGCCGCAAGCTGGCGTACTACGGCTTCGATGACACGCCCGTTCCGGACTACTACCTCCAGCTCGACCAGACGAAGATGTACAGCAAGATCGACACGGAGGCGTATCCAAAGGCAGGATTCGACAACCCGATCGTCGACCTGTACGTCTATGACGCGGTGACGGGAAAGTCCACGAAGATCGATGTGCGCGACGGCAAGCCGTTCGCCAACGAGACGGTCGGGTACTACGTGTACGACGTCGCATGGTCGCCCGACGGTAAGGAGATCACGTTCAACCGCACGAACCGCCGCCAGAACACGCTCGAGTACACGGCGTGCAGTCCGGAGACGGGCAAATGCCGCGTCATCGTTCACGATGAGTGGCTGCCGAGCTGGTTCGAGAACCACCCGACGCGCGTATTCCTCGCGGACAACAAGCGCTTCATCTGGGAGTCGCCGCGCAACAACGGCTTTGCCAACTACTACCTGTACGACATGAGCGGCAAGCTGATCACGCCGCTCACCAACCTGCAGGCGGAAGTCGCCGGCATTGTGAACATCGACGAGAAGGCGGGCGTGATGTACTACATGGCCCGCGACGGCGACAACTACATGAAGACGCAGCTGCACCGCGTCGGGCTGAATGGCAAGAACGATGTCCGCCTGACCGACCCGAAGCTTACGCACCAGGTGAGCATTGCGCCGGGTGGTGCACACATCGTCGACGTGGCGCAGGCGTACGACACGCCGCCGGTCTCGCGGCTGCTCGACCGGAACGGGAAAGTGCTGAAGGAGTTCGCGACCAGCGACGTCAGCAAGATGACTGCGGCAGGCATCAAGCCCGCGGAGCGCTTCGAGTACACCGCAGCGGATGGCAAGACGAAGCTGTACGGCATGATCAACAAGCCATCCAACTTCGACCCGAACCGTCGGTATCCCGTTCTGTTCAGCGTCTACGGCGGCCCGAACACCAACGGAGCGCGCGAGACGTTCGGCCCGTCCTCCGCAATGACGGAGTACGGTTTCCTCGTGGTGACGCTCGACACGCGCAGCGCCACGGGTCTCGGCAAGCACGTTCTCGATGCGATCTACAAGAACCTGGGTGTGACCGAGATCGATGACATGGCCGCGGCGTCAAAAGAGCTCGCGAAGCTGCCGTATGTCGACGGCACGCGCGTGGGCATCTTCGGCACGTCCTACGGCGGCTACGCCTCCGCCATGGCGCTGCTGCGTCACCCGGAAGCGTTCTATGCCGCGGCGGCGCAGTCGCCGGTCACGTCCTGGGATCACTACGACACGATCTACACGGAGCGCTACATGTCGACGCCGCAGGACAACAAGGCGGGCTATGAGGCCGGGTCGGCCATGACCTACGCGGCGAACCTGAAGGGCCGACTCATGCTGTACTACGGCACGGCGGACAACAACGTGCATCCGAACAACATGATGCAGCTCATCCGCGCGCTGCAGAGTGCGAAGAAGAACTTCGAGGTGCAGGTCGGCCCCGACGCGGGCCACAGCGCCATGGACAGCCAGCGCATGATGGAGTTCTTCATCGAGAACCTCGTCATGAAGGGCAACATGGCCACGAACTAAAAAAGAATACAACAGATTCATCTACACAGAGGACGGGGAGGGAAGGAGAGATACGGGGAGCATGCCTCCCAGTGACTCTCTTTCCCTCCCCGTTACTCTGTGATTGATTCTGCTTTTGTTACGGCGCGCCTGGCTGGTTGCCGTGTGAGAAGAGGGCGATTGTGCGGCCGGGGATGTCGAGGACCGCGCCGGGTGCGATGTCATTGGGCAGGTCCGCCGTCGCGATCTCGAGACGCCAGACGCCATCACTCAATGCGGCCGGCACGGTGAACTGGATCGATTCGCTGCTCGCATTCAGCAGGACCAGCAGGTCGTCATCCAGAATCTCCTCGCCGTTGGCCTCACGGTCATTCAGCGCGGCACCCTCCAGACGCATCCCGATCGACTTCACCCACCCCTCCCGCCATTCGTCCTCCGTCATCTCATGGCCGTCCGCACCGATCCAGACGATGTCCTTCACGTCCGTACCGTGGATGCGGCGGCCACGGAAGAACTTCCGGCGGTGGAGCGCGGGATGGTCGTGGCGCAGGCGGATGAGCTCGCGCGTGAACTCGAGCAGGGCGCGACGGCGGTCGTCGAGATTCCAGTCGAACCAGCTTATCTCGTTATCCTGCGCATACGCGTTGTTGTTTCCGCCCTGCGTACGCGCGATCTCGTCGCCGCCGCACAGCATCGGCACACCCTGCGAGAACAGCAGCGTGGCGAGCATGTTGCGCATCTGGCGATAACGGAGGTCGAGCACACCAGCGTCTTCCGTCTCACCCTCGACGCCATAGTTGTACGAGATGTTGTTGTTGTTCCCGTCCCGGTTGTTCTCGCCGTTAGCCTCGTTGTGCTTGTCGTTGTAGCTCACCACGTCGTGCAGGGTGAACCCGTCGTGCGCCGTGATGAAATTGATGCTCGCCATCGGTGCGCGACCCTCCTCGCCGTACAGATCGCTGCTGCCGGTCAGGCGGTAGCCGAGCTCAGCGAGCTGCGCGTCATCGCCGCGCCAGAACTTGCGCACGGTGTCGCGATACTTGTCGTTCCACTCCGCCCAGAGCAGCGGGAAGTTTCCGACCTGGTAGCCACCCTGCCCGACGTCCCACGGTTCCGCAATGAGCTTCACTTCAGCGAGCACAGGATCCTGGTGGACGATGTCGAAGAAGGATGAGAGGCGGTCGACGTCGTGCAGCTCGCGCGCGAGTGTGGACGCGAGGTCGAAGCGGAACCCGTCCACGTGCATCTCCTGCACCCAGTAGCGCAGGCTGTCCATGATGAGCTTCAGCACCTGCGGATTCTGGGCATTCAGGCTGTTGCCAGTGCCCGTGTAGTCCATGTAGTAACGCGGATTATCGCCGACGAGCCGGTAGTAGGTCGCGTTGTCGATTCCCTTCAGACTGAGCGTCGGCCCGAGATGGTTCCCCTCCGACGTGTGATTGTAGACGACGTCCAGGATGACCTCGATGCCGGCGCGATGCAGCGCCTTGACCATCGCCTTGAACTCCGCGACTTGGTCGCCGCGGTCACCTACGCTCGAGTAGCGCGCATCCGGTGCGAAGAAATTGGTGGTGTTGTAACCCCAGTAGTTGCGCAGGCCGCGCTCGATCAGGTGCTTGTCGTCCAGGAAGTCATGGACGGGCAGCAATTCGACAGCCGTTACGCCGAGCGACTGCAGATACTCGATGACAGCAGGCGAGGCGAGGCCCGCATACGTGCCGCGCTGATCTTCGGGCACGTCCGGATGCGTGGCAGTAAATCCTTTGACGTGAACTTCGTAGATGACGGACTTGTGGAGCGGTGTCTCCGGCGGACGGTCGCCGTCCCAGTCGAAGTACGGCTCAACCACGACGCCCTTCGGCATGCCGCCGGCACTGTCCCCATCATCCGGCGTCAGGTCTTCGCCGGGATCACCCATGCGGTAGGCGAAGACCGGATACTGCCAGTCCACCTTGCCGGCGATCGCCTTTGCATATGGATCGATTACCAGCTTGGCCGGATTGAAGCGGTGACCGCGCTGCGGCTCATACGGACCATGTACGCGATAGCCATAGAGCTGGCCGGGTCGTATACCGGGCAGGTAGCCGTGCCAGACGTGTCGCGTATTCTCGGGAAGTGTGACGCGCGCGTATTCCTTTGACGGGTCGCGCGCATCATAAAGGCAGAGATCGACCTGCGTGGCGTGCTCGGAATACATGGCGAAGTTGGTGCCCTGACCATCCCACGTGGCGCCGAGAGGGGACGGCCGGCCCGGCAGTACGTTCATCTCCAAGGTACGACTCTCCAGATTTCCGGGTGCGGCGCGCAGGGGCCTGCGCGCCCCCGGGAACAGGGCAATAGGAGTGCCGTCGTGGGTGCTAGGGCGCGATCCGGACGCCCGCGAGCCGGGCGACGCCGGCGAGGGTCGTCTGAGCGGCGTTGAAGCCGAGGCGGAAGTCCGCATCGCTGAACGTCGCATAAAGGTCCGTCTTCTGATGCCAGGTCGGGTTGGCGCCACGCCCGGTCTCGTAGAGCCGCCGGTTCTCACGCAGGCTTATAGCCGGTGCGAGGTCCTGGAAGGGAGCAGAGTCCGTGTTGCTCATCGCATTACCCATCGCCGCCGGATAGTCCGTCGCGAACATGCGGTTGGCATTGAGCAGTGCGAGAGCGAGCGCCGCTGACTCGTCAGCTTTGGCCGAGTTGAGCTGGAACTCGATGTCAACGTCCGCATCGAGCGCCTGCACCCACTGCACCGGGTTCCCGTGATCCCACATCATCATGTCGTGCTGGATCACACCCATCCACTTCGGCTCGGGGTAGCGGCCCGAGCCCGCGGGGTTCTCGATCCCCTGAAGGGGGCCGCGCTGCTGGACGTACGCCTTCGCGCCGTCGAGGCCCGTCTCCTCATTGTTCCACAGCGCGAAGCGGATCGTGCGGTCGGTGGTAATGCCGGGACCTGCGAGGATGCGCGCGATCTCCATTACCACGGCACTGCCGGATCCATCATCGTTGGCAGCCTCGCCGCCGCCGCGGCCGTCCATGTGGCCGCTGATGATGAACATCTCCTGCGGGATCTTCGTGCCGACCTTGGTTGCAAAAACTTCCTCGCGCGGTGAGCCGCGATACTCGTACTTCACGCGCTCGGTGGTGTAGCCCCAGCTCCGGAGCTGAGCCTCGATCCAGTCCACCGCCTGCGCGTTGCGCGGTGTGCCCTGCTCCCGGTCGCCGAACTGCGTGAGTCCCTTGATGTGACCCTTGTAGCTGTCGAAGTCGAGACGCGCCACGAGCTGCGCGACACCGCTGTCCGCAGCCGTCATCGGCACGCCGCCCAGCACGCCGCGCGGGACCGGACGGGGCCCCTCGCGGACGTTCACGGGGTTCTGTGCATGCACTGCACCGGCGAGGGCGAGCGTCAACGCGATCGCTGTGATGACTCGCATCTCAGAACGCATTCGCATTGAAGTTGAACTCCTTCGGCGGCTCGACACCGAGCAGGTTCTTCACGAAGTAGTCCCACCGCCGCCGCATCATGTAGTTGGACGCGGAGCCGTAGCCGTGGCCGGCATTCGGGATCATCAGCAGGTCGAAGTCCTTGTTGGCCTTGATCAGTGCGTCGACGACGGCGAGCGTGTTTTCCGGCGGCACGTTGTTATCCATGGTACCGTGTGCGAGCAGCAGCTTTCCGCGGAGGTTCTTCGCGAGAAGCTGATTGGCCTCGGCATCATAGTTGTCGGTGCCGTCGGCATTCTCCACGAGCAGACCCTGGTAGCGCTCACCCCAGTCATCTTCGTACAGGCGCTGGTCGTGATTGCCGGACTCCGCGATACCCACGTCGAAGAACTCGGGGAAGCGGAACATCGCCGAGGTCGTTGCAAAGCCGCCGCCGGAATGGCCCCAGATGCCGACACGGTCGATGTCGATGTATGGATACCGAGTCGCGAGCTCCTTCATGCCTGCGATCTGGTCGGGGATCGTGTTGTCACGGCCCATTGCCCCGTAGTACGCATCATGGAATGACTTCGAACGGCCCGGCGTGCCACGGCCGTCGATCGTAACGACGACGAAGCCCAGCTCCGCAAGCGCCTGGCGGTCGCCGCGCGCAACACTGAACGAGCGCGATCCGACGCTGCCCGACTGCGGGCCCGGGTATGGGTTGTTGATGATCGGATACTTCTTCGATGGATCGAGCTTTGTCGGCACGAACATCTGGCCGTAGATGTCCGTCCTGCCGTCCGCAGCCTTCACAGAGAACGGAATCGGCGGCTTCCAGCCCGACGCGACGAGCTTCGAGATGTCCGCCTTCTCGAGATCCATCACCTTCCGGCCGGTGCGGCCGTCACGCAGTACGACGACCGGCGGCACGTCCGCCTTCGAGTACGTGTCGACAATCCAGCGGCCGCTGGGCGACAGGTCGATGCTGTGATCGCCGTCGTCCGGCGTCAGCGAGACATATCCCTTGCCGTCGAGACCGATCCGGTAGTAGTGACGCAGATACGGATCCTGACCTGCTTCCCGCCCGTTCGCGGCGAACCAGAGCGTGCGCGTCTTCTCGTCGATGCGCGTGATCTGCGTGACCGGTCCCTCACCGCTCGTGATGCGGTTCTTGAGCCTGCCGGTGTTCGCGTCGTACAGATACAGATGGCCCCAGTCGTCGCGCTGCGAGTACCAGATCACTTCATTGGTCGGCCACAGCATCCGCCACCCGGTACGCGACTCGAAGTGTGTCGGCACGACCTCGTCGAAGACCGTCCGCACATCGCCTGTGGCAGCATCAGCAATGCGGAACCACGTGTGCTTGTGGTCGCGGGATGTGGAGACGAGCGCGAGCTTCGATGCGTCCGGACTCCAGTTGTAGTCATTCATCGTGATGTTGTCGCCGAGCGAGCCGCGGTGATACTCGAGCGGCAGCTTCAGCGGGATGACGCGGCCGGCATCCACATCGATGATGACACGCCTGAGCATTGCGACGGCGCTATCGCCGGGCAGCGGATACTTCCACGAGCGAAGAACGGGGTGGCCGCCGGTGGTGCTGACGAGATGCCAGTCACCGACGTTGCGCTCATCCTGTTGCTGTGTCGCGATCTTCCGCGAGTCCGGCGACCAGAGCAGGATCGCGCGGTTACTTGTTGCCCAGCCCGCGTTGTCCGTCGCGTAGCCGTTGTTGGGCGTCCCGTCCGTCGTGAGCTGCCGCTCCTGGCCCGTAGCGACATCGCGCACCCACAGGTTCCAGTCGCGGATGAATGCAGCGCGCTTGCCGTCGGGCGACATCACGGCTGGTCCGGTACCCGGTGCTGCAGGTGCCGCACTGCGGCCGGACGGCGGCGGCGGTGGCGGCGCTCCAGCGCGACCCGCCCGCCCACGACCACCCCCCTGCGGGCTGGAGAGAGCGGTCTCGCACGCGGGCAGTGTGCAGCGTACGCGCGTCGCGCGGGCGGGATCGATCAGCACAGCTTCACGGCCAGCCGGCGTCGTGTTGACGTACCAGAACCGCTCGTCGTCGAGCCAGGTCGGTGACACAGTGCCACCGATTACGAGGCCGTTCAGGTTCTGCGCGAGGAACTGGCTGGCGCGCTCGTAGTCGGCCGCAGTGACGGCAGCCGGCGCCGCCTGTGCATTCAGCACAGACTGTCCGAAAGCGGCGAAGAGCGCGATCGCTGTCGCGCCGGTCATGAAGGATCGGCGCGCCACACGCCGGGTCGTGGCAGTGCGTATCATGCGAAGCTCCGGATTGCTGGAACGACTCGGATTATCGGGAGGCGCTCAATATCGGGCGGGTGGGAACCGCGTGCAACGTCAGATCGTCGTGCTGTAGGGGAAAGTGGCCTGCACCGGTTCACCCGCGCTGTTGCGCGCTGGGCGGAACCGCCAGCTGAGTGCACTCTTGCGCAGCGCGGCGTCGTACTTGGAATTCCCCGTCGATCGTTCGAGCCGGGCCTCAAGCACTTTGCCCTTTGCGTCGACCGTGAGGTTCACCACCACTGTCTGGCCACGCAGCTCCTTGGGGGGCGTCGGTGGAAGCACGAGCGCGCTGGGGCTCGGCGGAATGATGCCGTCCGGAGACGTACCACCTCCGCCTGTGCCACCACCGGAGCCCGCGCCGGTTCCGGTCCCCGTACCTGTGCCGACCCCGCCGCCGGAGCCTCCGCCAGCACCACCACCGGAACCTGCGGATCCCGCGCCGCCACTGCCTGTCGTACTGCCGGGCGGCGTGCCGAGCGGGACAGGCACGGCGGAAGTAGCGGGCGCCTTCACCGTATCCACAGGTGGCGGAGGAACGGGCGTGGGAGTGGGATCCGGGATGACGTCCGGCTCGGGCGGCGGTGGTGGTACGGGAACCGGTTCGACCGCGACCTGTTCCGGCGGGCCGGCCAGGGAGATCAGGTTGATTTCATCGCCGCCGCTGCCGCCACCGCCGCCACCCAGGTCACCCTCGAGCAGCTCCGACATGTGCGGCACGCCGACCCACAGGAGGAACGCGACCAGCAGGCCGTGAAAGATGGACGAAAACCCCGCAGCGACCCAGCGGTCGCGCGGAGTTTCGCCCCTCCTGGGAATATGCAGCTCAGGCGGCCTCATGCTCATCCAGCAATATACACCGTCCGGAGGCCGCCAGTTTCGGGAATTTGACGTGTCAGCTCGCTGCCGCGAACAGGATCCGGCCCTCGTGCAGACTGGCACCCCGCAGCGCCACCGCCAGCACCTCGCCGAGGTCACTGACGCAGTGGAACTTCATCGCGGAACGAACCTCCTCCGGCAGGTCATCCAGGTGTGGCTCGTTGTCCGCCGGCAGGACCACCTCGCGGATGCCCGCACGGTACGCACCCAGCACCTTCTCCTTCACACCGCCGATCGGCAGTACGCGACCGGTGAGTGTGATCTCACCCGTCATCGCTACATCATGGCGCACAGCGCGGCCGGACAGTGCGGAAGCGATCGCCGTCGCCATTGTGACACCGGCAGACGGGCCGTCCTTGGGTACTGCACCCGCAGGCACGTGCACATGCAGCTCGACATCACGCAGGCTTTCCTCCGGAATCCCCAGCCGGTCGTGATGCGTCTTCGCGTACGTCAGTGCCGCCCGCGCCGACTCCTTCATGACATCGCCCAGCTGGCCAGTCAGGATGAGTCCTTCCTTGCCATGGAATACGCTCGCCTCGACGAACATTATGTCGCCGCCCATCGGCGTGTAGTACATGCCGGTCGTGATACCAATCGCGTCCTGCGCCGCAGCGCGCTCCGGGTAGACCCTCGCCCGACCGAGCAGTGGTTGAATGTCCGCCGTATCGAGCATGACGCGCGTGTCCGGTGACGCCGCGATGCGACGCGCCGCCTTGCGCGCGACCTTGCCGAGCTCGCGCTCGAGCTGACGCACCCCCGCCTCGCGCGTATACGAGCTCACGACGTGCTCGAGTGCCGCATCCGTGAGCGTGAGCTGCGTCCCGTCCAGACCGCTCTCCTCGAGCTGGCGCGGCAGCAGGTAGCGCTTCGCAATCTCCAGCTTCTCCTGCTCCGTGTAACCCGAGAAGTCCACGGTCTCCATGCGGTCGAGCAACGGTGCGGGAATTCGATCCTTCCAGTTCGCGGTTGCAACGAACAGCACCTCGGACAGATCGAACGGGATTCCGAGGTAGTGGTCGACGAACGAATGGTTCTGTGCGGGATCCAGCACCTCGAGCAGTGCGCTCGCGGGATCACCCTGCATGGACACACCCAGCTTGTCCACCTCGTCCAGCAGGAACACGGGATTCTTCGTGCCCGCCTGGCGCAGACCCTGGATGATCCGGCCCGGCATCGCACCTACATACGTGCGACGATGTCCCCGCACATCCGCCTCATCGCGCGCGCCGCCGAGCGCAATGCGCACATACTTGCGGCCGAGTGCGCGCGCGATCGACTTCGCGATGGACGTCTTGCCGACACCGGGCGGACCGACGAAGAGCAGGATCGGGCCGCGCCCCACCGCGCGCGCCTTCGCTTCCGCCTTCTGGCGGTCGATATCGGCTGACGCATCGCCCGTCGTCACGTCTGCATCCAGCGCATCCTCGACCGCCTCTGCTGCAGCGCGCTCCATCTGGAGCTTGCGCACGGCAAGGAACTCGAGAATGCGATCCTTTACATCTTCCAGACCGTAATGGTCGGCAGCAAGAATACGCTCCGACTCGTCAAGCTCGAGCTTG
>DASUXU010000136.1:0-3520 GCA_036377735.1 Longimicrobiales bacterium | reverse complement strand
GCCCGCCGGCGCTCCCGGCAGCGGGACGGAGGCCGCATGAGCTTCGGCTTCGCGCATCCGTGGGTGCTGGCCCTGCTGCTGCTGCTGCCGCTGTTCATCTACCGCCAGCGCGGGCGGTCTCGCGCATTCATCTACTCGCGCGCAGCGACGGCGGGTTCTCTCGCGGGACGCGCGGCCGCGCGCATCGCAAAGTTGCCCGGCGTGTTCCGCGCCCTGGCGTTCACGGCTCTCGTGATTGCACTGGCTTCTCCGCGCACTGGCGCAGCTGCCGTGAACATCGATGCGGAAGGCATCGCAATCGTGATCGCGATCGACGTCTCGACGTCCATGGGCGCGCGCGACTTCGAGCCTGATGACCGCCTTGCCGTCGCGAAGCAGAAGGTGATCGCGTTCATCCGCGGGCGTCAGTACGACCGCATCGGTCTCGTGGCATTTGCCGGCGAAGCACTGACGCAGGTGCCGATCACGGTGGATTATGACGTGCTGTACCAGGCCGTGGATCAGCTCGCGTGGGAGAGCAACATGCTGGAGGACGGCACCGCGATCGGCACGGCGGTGGCCACCGCAGCGAACCGGCTGCGGCGCGCGCCCGGCAAGTCCCATGTCATCATCCTCATGACGGACGGCGAGAACAACAAGGGCGAGATCGACCCGCTGACGGCTGCGCGCGCGGCGCAGGCGTATGGCGTCAAGATCTACACGATCGGTGTCGGCACGGACGGCCTCGCGCCGGTGCCGGTGACGACGGGGCGGGGCACCGCGTCGTATCAGACGATGCCCGTGCACATCGATGAGGAGCTGCTCGGCAGTGTGTCGGAGATGACGGGCGGCCGTTATTTCCGCGCGACGAACGAGGAGGCGCTCGACAGCATCTATCATCAGATCGACCAGCTCGAGAAGTCCACAGTCGACGTAACGCGCTACGTGAACTACACGCCGCGCTACCTGCCATTCGTTCTGCTGGCGATCGCATCCCTGCTCGTCGAGTGGCTGCTGCTCTCCTCCCGCTTCGGTCGGATCCCATGACGTTCGCGCGACCCGACCTGGCAGTTCTCGGCGTACTGGTTCCGGCGCTGCTCGCGCTGTTCGTGGTCCTGTACGCTCGCCGCCGCCGCCGTGTCGCGGATGCGCTCGGCGAGTCCGAGCTGGTTGCCCGTCTCGGCGGCGGCATGCTGCGACGGTTCCCTGCATCCCGACTGGTTCTGCTCGCGACCGCTGGCGCCGCACTCGGCCTCGCTGCGGCGGGACCGCGGTGGGGGCGGGAAGTGACGCAGGGTCAGACGCAGGCGCTGAGTGTCGTGCTCGCGCTCGACATCTCCAAGTCGATGCTGGTGGATGATGTGAAACCGAGCCGCCTCGAGCAGGAACGGCTGCTGGTCCGCCGGATGCTGCGGGAGATGGCCGGCGACCGCTTCGGCCTGGTCGTATTCGCCGGTCGCGCATACGTGCTGTCCCCGGTGACAGTGGATCACAGCGCGCTCGAGCTGTATCTGGATGCGCTCGCACCGGACATCGTGAGCCAGGGCGGTTCCTCGCTCGCGGCGGCCATCGCATTGTCCACGGACCTCGCGCGCGGCAACCGCGAGTCCACGACCGAGCATGCCGTGGTCCTCGTGAGTGACGGCGAAGCGCTGGAAGAGGCTGACGCAGTCGAGGACGCAGTCTCGCGCGCGGCCCGCGCCGGCGTGCACATCTACACGGTGGGTGTCGGGACGGCAGAGGGTGGACCCGTGCCGGATTACAACACGCGCACCGGCGCAGCCGAAGGGTTCAAGCGTGATGCGAACGGCGAGACCGTGATCAGCCGGATGGATGAGACGCTGCTCCGCCGGGTGGCGGAGCGCACGGGTGGCGAGTACGTGCAGCTCTCACGGCCCGGCGCGGCGGACCGGCTGGCGCGCGTGCTCCAGCGGCTCGACCGGACCACGGCGTCCTCCGATCAGCGCACGCGCGAGAAGGAGCGCTACGCGCTGTTCGTCCTGATCGCGCTCGCGTGCATCACGCTCGACGCGCTGCGCTCCGCTTCCGGTGCCATGCCGCGGCGCCCGACCCGGACCCAGACTGCAGCGGCCGCTGTGCTGATGCTTGCCCTCGGCACGACCGCGTTCGGCATTGGCGACCTCGAGCGCGGCAACCGCCATTACGAGGCCGGCCGCTACCGGGAGGCCGCCGAATCCTACCGCAAGGCGCTCCAGACCGGGCGCGCAACATCGGAGCTGCTCTACAATCTCGGCACAGCGCTCGTGCGTCTGGGCGAATATCAGGAAGGCGCGGAATACCTGAACCGCGCGATCGATCGAGTCGAACCCGAAGTGCGGCAGCGCGCACTCTACAACCTCGGCAATCGCTTTCTGTTCGACGCCCGCGCGCAGAAGGAGATGGACCCTGCCGCGCGCAGCACACTGCTGGACGCCGCCGCGGAGGCGTATCGCAGAAGCCTGCGCATGGACCCGCACGATGTCGATGCGAAGTGGAACCTCGAACTGGCGTTGCGGGAGCGCGAGCAGAACCAGATGCAGAAGCCGCAGGATCCCGGTGATGAGAATCCGCAGCAGCCCCAGCAGAGCGCCGAGGATCAGCAGCAGCAGGGCGGCAGCGGCGCGTCGTCGTCGCAGTCACAGAGCGGGGAGGACTCGCAGGGCGGCAGCGGGCTGGAGCAGCGTCCGCTGACGAAGGAAGAGGCGGACCGCATCCTGAGCGGTGTCGAGCAGGACGAGCGCGAGCTGACCCGCCAGTCGCTCCGCAAGGGACAGCGGCGCACGTCGGTCGAGCGGGACTGGTAGTCGGCGGCGCGATGCTACCGGCACTCCTCCTGGCACTGACGCTCGCGCTGCCCGTCCCGCAGGACGGCGTGCGCGTCCGTGCCGATCTCTCCTCGCGCACGACCGCAGCTGGCTCACCCGTCAGCTTCATCGTCACGGCAACCATCCCGGGTCGCGGCACGCCGGTCTTCTCGACACCGCGCTTCGATCGCGAGATCCGCGTCGTCGGCACGTATACGTCGCAGGAAACGCACATCATGATGCCCGGCGGCCGCGAGACCGTCGTGCGGCAGGAGTATCGCATCGTGGCAGGGATGCCGGGCGAGTACACGATGCCGGCCGTCGCCGTGCGTGTGGACGGGGCGGAATATCGCACGGCACCGCTGGAACTCACTGTGCTGCCGTCGTCGAGCCGCGATTCCGATACGCCCATCCGTCTCGAGACCACCCTTTCACCACCAACCGCGTACGTGGGACAGCAGCTCGTCCTCGGCATGGCCGCCATCATGCCGCTCAATTCCAGGACACCCATCCTGCGCGGGCCCTCGTTCGATCCGCCCGCCCCCGACGGTTTCTGGATCCAGGACCTGCCGGAGCGCATCACCATCGAGACGGACGTGGTGGATGGCGAGCCAGTCGAGATACAGACATACCGGCGCGCGCTGTTTCCGCTGAGCGCGGGCCGCTTCACGATTCCCGCGGGCCGCATCGTATACGAGACCCGCCGGGCGTACATGGGCAGCTCGGTGCAGGAGACG
>DASUXU010000135.1:0-17170 GCA_036377735.1 Longimicrobiales bacterium | reverse complement strand
CGGGTTGTAACCCTCCGGATTCTTCACCAGCCCGACGAGCAGTGCGGCTTCCGATGTCGTCACCTTGCTCACCGGCTTGCCGAAATAGCCGCGCGCGACCTCCTCGACGCCGTACAGCCCGTCCCCCATGTAGACCTGGTTGACGTACATGCGCAGGATGTCGCGCTTCGAGTAGGACTCCTCGATGGCGCCCGCGAGCCTTATCTCGCACATCTTCCGCCGCAGCTTGTCCGTGCGCGGCAGCTCCTCCGGGAAAACATTGCGCGCGAGCTGCATCGGGATCGTGCTGAACCCCTCCTTCAGCGACAGCGACGCGATATCCTTCGCGATCGCACGCCCGACTCCGCGCAGATCAACGCCGTCATGCTGCCAGAAGCGCCGGTCCTCCACGGCGACGAAGCCGTTGGATACGACGGTGGGCACCTGCTCGAGCGGCACGACGACCCGCCGCTCCGACGACAGGTCGGCGAGCTTCGAGCCGTCCATCGCAAAGAGTCGCGTCGCCTGCGGTGGCTGGTACGCGCGCAGTGCCTGGATCGTCGGACAGTCCTGCGCCCTCGCCGATCGCGCGCCCAGCGGCAGCGCTGCCGCGGCGAGCAGGAGCGACGTCGCATACAGATTCGTTGTTCTCATGATGTGCGTGATACTCCGCGGGTCACAGCAGGGTTCGACCCCCGTCCACGACCACGACCTCACCGGTCACGAAATCGCTGCGCACCAGGTACAGCAGGGCGTCCACCACGTCCTGCGGCGAGCCGGCCCGTTCGAGCACCCGTCGGTCCATGCCGCCCATGGCGTCCGTGCCGTCATCGCCCTCGGGCGGGAGCACAGTGCCCGGTGCGATGGCGTTCACGCGGATCGCGGGGCCGAGCGCGCGCGCCATGATTTTCGTGAGGTGCAGCAGGCCGGCCTTGGAGACGGCGTGATGTGCGTACGTCGGCCACGGCTGGAGTGCCGACAGGTCCACGATGTTCACAATCGTGCCTGCCGTCATCACGCGGGCGGCGGCCTGGGACAACAGGAACGGGCCTTTGAGGTTGACATCGAGGACGCGGTCCCAGTCGGCCTCGCTGATCTCGAGGAAGGGCGTGCGGTGAAACAGCGACGCGCTGTTGACGAGAATGTCGATGCGTCCGAACGCAGCCATGGCAGTATCCACCAGGCGGTTCACGTCGGCGGAGGAGGAGACGTCCGCCTGCACGGCGACGGCCCGGCGGCCCAGTGCCTCGATCTCGCGCACGGTGTCCCGGGCTTCCTCGTCCGACGAGTGGTAGTCGATCACGACGTCCGCGCCGGCCTTTGCCAGCCCGAGCGCCAGTGCGCGTCCCACACGTACCGCGCCACCCGTTACCAGTGCTGCACAGCCCTCGATGTTCATGCGTCAAAGCTAGTAGCGGGGGTACGCAGCAGCAATTAAGATCACGGGGCACGTTTGAAGGGAGCAGGAATGGCGGATCTGAAGGGTAAAGTTGCGGTTGTGACGGGCAGCACGAAGGGAATCGGCCGCGCCATCGCTGAGGCGCTGGTGCGCGCGGGCTGCAATGTGGCGGTATCGTCGCGGCACGCCGACGACGCGGAAAAGACCGCTCAGGAGCTGACTGCCACGGGGCCCGGCCGTGCCATCGGCCGCGCCTGCGACGTGCAGGACGAGGCACAGTGCACCGACATGATCGCCGAGACAGTGCTGGCGTTCGGTCGTCTCGACATCCTCGTCAACAACGCCGGCATCGGCGCGTTCGGTCCGGTCGCCGACATGGAGCCGCAGACGTGGCGCAATGTGCTGCGCACCAACCTGGACGGCGTCTTCTACTGCACGCACGCTGCACTGCCGCATCTCAAACGGGCGAAGGGCGCATGGATCTTCAACATCGCGAGTCTCGCGGGGAAGAACCCGTTCCCGGGCGGTGCGGCATACAATGCGAGCAAGTTCGGGCTGGTGGGATTCAGTGAAGCACTGATGCAGGAAGTGCGGCAGGACGACATCCGTGTCAGCTACATAATGCCCGGCAGTGTGGCGACGGAGTTCAGTCATCCGCAGAGCGGCAGCGGCGATGCGTGGAAGATCCAGCCGGAGGACATCGGCCAGATCGTCATGGACCTGCTCACAATGCCGCCGCGCACGCTGCCATCGCGCGTAGAGGTGCGGCCGTCGAAGCCCGGAAAATAGGTTCTCGAAGACATTCATTCATAGAGGAAGACATGAGCAACACCGGATACAGGACGGAGAAGGATTCCCTCGGCGAGATGCAGGTGCCGGCCGATGCGCTGTGGGCCGCGCAGACGCAGCGCGCCGTCGAGAACTTCCCGATCAGCGAGCTCCGCTTCCCGCGCTCCTTCATTGCAGCGATGGGCGAGATCAAGAAGGCAGCGGCGCAGACCAACGTCGAGCTCGGCCTGCTCGACGGCGGATTGGCAGCGGACATCGTGAAGGCCGCGGACGAAGTGATCAGCGGCAGCCTCGACCGCCACTTCGTGCTGGACATCTTCCAGACCGGCAGCGGCACGTCCACGAACATGAACGCGAACGAAGTCATCGCGAACCGCGCGACGCAGCTGCGCGGCAGGAGTGGAGCGGGCAGTGCGGGCGCGAAGGTGCACCCGAACGATCACGTCAATGCGGGGCAGTCCTCGAACGACGTCATCCCGACGGCAATGCAGGTGGCTGCGTGCGTCGCGATCCGGAACGAGCTCGTGCCCGCACTCGAGCAGCTCCGTGCGTCGCTCATGAAGAAGGCGGATGAGTTCGACCATATCGTGAAGTCCGGCCGCACACATCTCATGGATGCGACGCCGGTCCGCCTCGGTCAGGAGTTCGCCGGTTACGCCGCGCAGATCGAGCTCGGCATCGAGCGGATACAGGACGCGCTGCGTGACCTGGCCGAGCTGCCGCTCGGCGGGACCGCCGTAGGAACCGGCATCAACACGCATGCCGATTTCGCCGCGAAGGCGATCGGCCGCATCTCGGCTGCGACGGGCGTGAAGTTCAGCGAGGCCAGGAACCACTTCGAGCGGCAGGGTACGCGCGACGCCGTTGTATACGCGCACGGCGCACTCAACACCATCGCGGTCTCGCTTTCACGCATAGCGAACGACCTGCGCTGGCTCGCGAGCGGTCCGCGCGCGGGTCTCGCCGAGATCACGCTCCCCGCGATACAGCCGGGATCGAGCATCATGCCGGGCAAGGTGAACCCCGTGATCTCCGAGGCGGTCACGATGGTGGCGGCGCGCGTGATGGGGAACCACACGACCATCACGGTCGGCGGTCTCGGCAGCTACTTCGAGCTCAATGTGATGATGCCGATCATGGCGCACTCACTGCTCGAGTCGATTGCCCTGGTCGCAAGTGCGTCGCGCGTGTTCGCGGATAAGGCGATCGACGGCATTACCGCGAACGAGGACCGCTGTCGCGAGCTGCTCGAGGGCAATCTCTCGCTCGCCACGGCGCTCGCGCCGACCATCGGCTACGACGAGGCGGCAACGATTGCGAAGGTGGCGTTCAAGGAAGGGAAGACGGCGCGCGCCGTCGCACGCGAGCGGAAGTCGCTGCCGGATGCCGAGCTCGACAGGGTGCTGGATGCGCGGGGAATGACGGAGCCCGGTATTCCGGGCGGTGGTCTGATGCCGGGTGGCGGCTGATTCTAGTTCGGTGACTCGTCGCCGTTGAGCGGGTGCGCGCGCGTCATGGCGTGCAGGCACGAGAGACGGCGGGCGAGCTCTTCACGGCGCAGGCTGTTGAGCGTCCACAGTCCGTTCTTGCGGCGGTCGAGCAGACCGGCCTCCTCGAGGACGGACAGGTGGTGCGATACGAGGGAGGGAGAGAGCTGGAGAGCGGCGCAGATCGCGCCGCACGTCAGCTCGGCGTCGCCGTTGGCGAGGAGATCCACGATCCGGTAGCGGTTCACGTCCGACAGGGCGGACAGGACGCGGACGACTTCCTGGGGTGCGGCTTGCGGCGCTTCTTCCACGACTCCTCCGGTCAGGCACGGGCGTCAGCCCGGGAACGCGCATGATACCCGCGCTGTTCCGGAGGGGTCCGGCTATCCGGCCGGGGTCGTGTCCGGGTTTTCGACCAGGCGGACCCGCGCGGTCTCGATGATGTCCCCGCCCGCCACCAGCTCGAAGTGGTACTCGCCCGCCGCCGGGAACACCACCTTGTCGAGCTGCTGGATGAGCCGGGTCTTCGGTCTGCCCGATCCCATCTGACGCACGGTCGTGTAACCCTGCAGGCCCAGGATCTTGCGGCCGTTCTCGTGCACGAGATCCGCGCGGAACGGCTGCTCGCCGTACTCGTCTTCCGTCCATTCCATCACGAACACGATGGTCATGCGCTCCTGCACTGCAGGGAACGCGGCAGCATGAAGCTCATCGAATATGCCGATGACGTCGATGCGGCCGTCGGAGCGCTCGCGCGCCGTTTCGCAGATTACTGCAAGCTTGAGTTCCATAGGGCGTGGAACATGCCAGCGTTCGCAGGGTGTGTCAATCGGCAGGATTGATGATTCTCGAGGAGACGGAACGATGTCGCGCACGCTGCTGGTAGCACTGGCACACCCGGATGACGAGGTCGGCTGTGCCGGCACAATTGCAGCCCACCGCGCTGCCGGCGACCGGGTCGTAATGCTTTTCCTGACGCGCGGCGAGATGACCGAATCACTAGGCCCGATTCCCACCAGCGAGGTCGCACGCCGAAGGACGGAGCATGCACACGAAGCGGGCAGGATCCTGGACGCGGAAGTGCGCGTACTCGACTTCCCTGATACGCGCGTCGAAGTGACTGCCGACGGCGCGTACGCGATTGCGCGCGAGATCGCGGACATCCGGCCGGACTGCGTGATCACCTGGGGCGATGCGTGGGTGCGCGGACCGCGCCATCCCGATCACCAGGCCAGTGGCCAGCTCGTGCGCAATGCCGTGACGATCGCGCGCATCGCGAAGGCCGTGGCACCCATCGAGCCGCACCGCGGCGCTGCCCCCATCTACGCCATGCGCGACCCCAACTCCGTGCTGCCACTCGCTGCCGTCGACGTTACGCCGTACCGCGCGAAGATCGACGAAGTCGCGGCATTCTATCGACAGTACGTCCGCTGGCCCGACCCGACCTGGCTCGAGAACCGCCTCGCCGCCGCCGGCACCGAACACGGTGTGAAGTACGCCGAGCTCTTCGATGTCTGGGACGGCACGCCGGGCGTCCGGCCGACACTGACGGCCTAACAACGGATTAACAGAATCAATCACAGAGGACGGGGAGGGAAGGAGAGTGACGGGGAGCGTTGCCTGTGACCTGCCGTCTTCCTCGATCCTCGTGCACAGTGTTGTTTCTTTCCTTCTCTGTTCTTGACGGACACGTCGGTGGGGTACGCGCGACTGAAAAAATAAAAAGGGCAGAATCGTGCGGCCGCGGGGCGTGAAGGCTCACGAGCGGATGCCGAGTAGACACCCGCTCCCCGTTACCCTCCTTCCCTCCCCGTTTCTCTGTGATTGAATCCGTTAGAACGGCGGCCGAAGAACGGGGAGTGGACGCACACTCCCCGTCCTCGTGTACCTCCCCGTTCTCTGTGATTGATTCCGTTATCCGTTGTATCGGTAGTCGGGCAAGTTGTAGCGCCGCGGACCGGTCAGCATGTCGCGCAGCATGCTGCGGATGACATCCTCGTCGGCGCGGTCGACGCGGCCGCCGTCGTAAGCGGGAAGCGCTTCGAGGTCCTGCGCTGTGAGCGCCGGGGCGCAGAGCGTCTCATTCTCCTCCGACAGCGACATGAACCCGATCGGCACGAGCACGACCTTGCCGCTGTTCAGCTCGATTGCGACGTAGCGCACCTTCAGTGCGCCCACGTCCACGATGACGTCGCGGATGGTGCCGTCGGTATTGTCACCCCCGGCGACAAAACGCCAGTCCTCGATGTCCGGCTCGTTCTCCGCGATCCGGTAGTGCGTGAGCTCACTCAGCGGCTGGAGCGGCTCCTCGCCGGCTGCGGCGGGTGCAGTGCGCACAATCGGGTGCTCGCCGGCGTACAGCAGCGGATGCTCGTAGCCCGGATGGGCGTAGTATCGCTCGCCGTGGAAGCTGCGGCCGTGCGCCTCGAGCAGTGCGGACTCGTACGGGTCGTCCACCGTCTCGCCCTCGCCGTATGGCGGGATATTCTGCAGCTCCTCGAGCAGTGCAGCGCGCAGCTTCACATGCGGTGCATCCGTCGCCATGATGCGCGCGTGGCCGATCGGGATCAGAACGTGACGCGCGGGCTGGACAAGGGCGAGGTCGAGATAGCGCAGCAGACCGGTGTCCGCTTCCGCGAGTGCGCCATACAGCTCGCCGACGGGGATCCCCGTCGCATCGGATGCAGGCAGACCGCTCAGGTCGCGGACCGGTCGGAGTGGGATGCGCTCGTAGATGTGCGGCAACGTTGAATCCTCCGGAATCTCTGAATCGCGATCAGGTCAACATTCCGCGGATGCAAGTTCCTTGACACGAATCCGGAGCCGGCCTACGCTTCGCCCGTCGCCTGTTGAGGCGGGTCCGTTCCTGCTCCGAAAGCTGAATGCGTTATCGTCGCGATGTTTCCGCTGGCATTATCGTCTTTCATCGCCATCCCGATGGCTGCCGGTTTCTGCTGCTGCTGTCCCGCCTGACCAAGCGCCCGCTCTGGGAGTTTCCCAAGGGGGGCGTGGACGAGGGTGAGACCGTGCTGGAAGCGGCGCTGCGGGAGCTGGAGGAGGAGACGGGGCTGCGGCCGGCCGACGTGACACTGTGCGAGGGTTTCCAGCACAAGGAGGACTACCGGTTCACGTCCGGCAAGGGCGATGATCGGGTGTTGATCCGCAAGGCGGTCACGTACTTCCTGGCCGAGGCGAGCCGCACCGATGTCAGGCTCTCCGAGCACGAGGCCAGCGACTACCTGTGGCTGCCTCTGCCGGAGGCGCTCACGAAGGTGAGGTATGCAGCCCGCCGTCGCATGCTGGAGGCGGCGGCGCAGGCCGCAGGCTGTACGTCAGGCCTCCGAGAGGATCCGCCGCAGCCGTGAAGAGAGCAGGCCGTCCGGCACGGACAGCGCCTGCCCGATCACCTCGAAGCGCGTCGCACCGCTGAAGGCCTCACAGGCATCGGCCCAGACGCGGCCGGTCGGCTCCACGAATACCAGTCTGCCGTAGCAAGGGCGCGTCTGCGACCAGCACTGGAGCAGCACCCGCCACGTCCGCCCGTCGATCGCGAGCGTTCTGACATCCAGCGTCTCCGTGAACCCGCTGTCGAAGGCCGAGCCGCCGTCGCATTGAACCGCGTTGACAGCGGGCCTGCCGGCCGGGCGTCGGGCGGGGGGAAGCACGCGGACCAGGCCGAGCCAGCCGCAGTCCAGACACCACCGCCGCTCGAACGGGATGTGGCGCCGCAGCCGCCCGAGACGGTGCAGCGGCCGGATCTGGATGGCGATCGTATCTCCCGCGCAGAGCGGACAGCCTGTGCCTGACGGCAGCGACCGCCGCGACAGCAGCGCGCTGAGCGCGAGCGGGACGAGGAACATTGCCACCAGATACGACGCGAGAAGCCACAACACCTGCGTAAACCCTGTTGCACTGTGAACTTGCGCACGGCTGACAAGGGGCAAGAAGCGGACCTCGCGACGGGGTCGCCGACCGCAGGCGGAACGGTCATTGCATCCCCCCGCCAACCGCCGCCCGTCGCGGGCTGCGCCTGGCAAAGGAACTGTCGCTTGACAGGTGGTACGGCTAGTGCGCAGTTTCTTCGACTGTAGTACGCTCCTGCGGGAGCGGACCTGGCGGAGAGCGACGTCAGGGGCTGGGACGGCGCGCCGAATGGCGCCCCGTTAACTATTTTGGGGACCTTATCGGAGGTAGACATGAAGCGTTCGTTCTTGACTGTTCTGGCCGCATCGTCGCTGCTCGTGCTCGGCGCCTGCTCGGCGGATGAAGGCGATACTGCTGACACCACGATCGACAACACCACGATCCCGGCACCCGCACCGACGACTCCGGCCCCGATGCCGGCGGACTCGATGACGATGGATTCGACCACGGCCGGTGACACGACGACGGCGACGACGACGACCGGCATGTAATCCGGCCGTCGCGGCGATCTTTCGCTGTGACATGAATGCGGCGCGAGTCTTCGGATTCGCGCCGCATTTCGTTATCCGGCATATTGTGGACATGAGTGACGCAGCGAACGAGATCGGCGCACACGTATCGAATGCGGGCGGTGTTCAGCACGCGCCCGCACGTGCAGCGCAGCTCGGTGCGAGTGTATTCCAGGTTTTCACGAAGCAGGCTGCGCGCTGGGCGGAACCCGAGCTGACAGACGATGCGGTCGCTGCATTTGCAGCCGCGTCGCATGACGCCGGCATTGTCATCCGTTCCGCACACGATTCCTATCTGATCAATCTTGCTTCGCCGGACGACGCACTCCGCACGCGCTCGCTCGCTTCGTTCATCGCCGAGCTCGAGCGCTGTGAACGACTCGGCATCGAGCTCCTGGTATCACATCCCGGTAATGCCACGGATGGCGACCTGAGCAGCGGCATCGATCGCAATGCGGAGGCGATCACGCATGCGCTCGAAACCGTCGGCGGACGTACAATGGTGCTGCTGGAGACGACTGCGGGCAGTGGCACATCAATCGGCGGATCGTTCGAGCAGCTCGCGCGCATCATCGACCGCGCAGGCGCCAGTGCTGCCGCGCGCATCGGCGTGTGTCTCGACACCTGCCACGTCTGGTCCGCCGGCTATGACATCGTCAACGCGTACCGCGATGTGTTCGTGCAGCTCGACGACTGCCTCGGCCTCGACCGACTCCGCATGTTCCACCTGAATGATTCCGCCACGCCGTTCGCCAGCCGACGGGACCGCCACGCCGACATCGGCATGGGCTCCATCGGCGACGAGCCGTTCCGGCGAATCGTCACGGATTCGCGGTTCCTGAACGTTCCAAAGGTGATCGAGACGCCGAAGCTGCCCGATGTCCTCACGGCAGACCTCCGGAACCTGGCCCGGCTCCGCGCCTTCCGCACCGCTGACCCTGTACAGGGTCGTGCCGGTGCCGGATAATTGGGTGTGACGGGCCAGATACCCGGAAATAAAGGCTCGGCGGCGGCTAGTATTTGCGCGATTCCGGCCTGGTCCCGGACTGTCGATTTTTTCGTAAAATGAGTCACTCCAACGATTTACAGGAGTCATGGTGAACTGGCAGCGAACCTGCACCAAGGACCGGCACAACATCGTTATTCGTGGCGAGCGGGAACTCCGGGGAGAGCGCCACGAAAAAGGCGGGCGGTCGTTTTTCGAAGCGACCGCTCCGTCTTTTTTTATGCACCTGACAGTAGTTCTGTTTGTCGCTGTCATGCTGGCGCTGCCGCCCGCTCCCGCGTCGGCGCAGGTCCGTTTCGAGGTGAGCGCCGGGGCCGCGGGCACTGGCGCCGTGGTTCGCGACCCGATCGCGACCGGGAGCGTGCGTGACTCGATCCCGGGTGTGCAGGACGAGCTGAGCGCGAGCTTCGCGACGGCCCCGCGTCTCGGCATCGGTGTTGTGCTGCCCATGCGGACCCGGACCGAGGCCGTGATGCGCGTGAGCTGGTCGCCGAGCTCCATGCAGGTGCAGGAGGATGGCGGCACCCGCGACGTAGCAGATGTCGGAATATTCGAGGCGCTGCTCGGTGTGCGGTCGCGTGTATGGCGCGCGCTCGAGCTGAGCGGCGGGTTCGGCGGGCTGTACTTCAACGGCGATGACGCCGGCCCGTTTTCCGGCGGCGCCGACATTGCGCCCGTTCTCGAGGGCGGCTTCGGTGCCGGTGCCGACCGCGCGGGTCACCGTCTGCACGTTCGCGGTATCGTTCAGCTCCATCGATTCAACACGGACGCGCTCCAGAACGCGCGGATCTCCGGCGGCAGCGTGGTGCGGTACGGCATTGAAACATCATTGACGTGGAAGGGAGGTGCGCGATGATCCGCCGCACCGGTTTGTTGATCATCGCATTGAGTGCGCTCGCGCTCGGATGCCAGGAGCCGACGCTGCCCGCCACGTCGATCGGCGATATCTACGAATTCCGCCTCAACGCTGACTCGCTCCGTGTCCTGCGCTGGCCGACCGGTTCCACTATTCGCGTCTACATCAATCACGGCGCGGATTCCGCGAATGCAGAGCTCATGGCGACGGCATTCGAGCGTGCCGCCGCGATCTGGAATTCGCAGGCGCTGTTCGGCGAGTACAACATCGTCCGCGCATCCTCCATCGAGACGTCGGACGTCGTCATGCGCTGGAGCGCCGACCCGACACCGCTCGATGTAACGGCATGCGTCCCGGGGTTCTCCGCCGGTGTGACGACGTTCTGCTTCCTCGATCCGGATGATCCGGCCGCGGGACTTCTGCCGTTCCCGCCGCTGCCGCCGGACAACCCGGAATACGACGGCGTGAAGATGGTCGTGTCGATTCTCAGCTCGCAGGCGCCGATACCCGGTCGCGCTGATGCGTTGATCACGCACGAGCTCGGTCATGTGCTCGGCATCGGCCGTCATTCGCCGTTCCCGGAAGATCTCATGACCGCCGGTACACCGCCGCGCGCAACGCTCTCGCGACGCGATGCAAACACCATCCGGCTGCTCTACCACACGGAGCCGGATATCACGCCATAACCTGCGTGGAAAACGCTGCGGAGTTTGCTTCTCGGAGGTCGCATTTCGGAGGTCGCTTTCGAAGGTCGCTTTTCGATTGACCCCGATGGCCATTTCCGTTAAATTTCAGAGCGAAAAGGGGCGTACTGGAGGAATCCTTTTTGGGCCTACAGCTACACTACGTGGGGCTGACTCCTGACCGGGACACCATGCCTCTCGCGAGGAAGGTGGAAGGGGTGGGGTGGTCACCAGTCGATATCGACTGGGCTCCAAAAAAACCTCCAGTGCGTCACACATCGGACCCGCGCCGGCAATGCCGGCGCGGGTCTTTTGCTTGCACGCGCCGAGCCGTACGATTCGTTCTCCACCGACATCCGCGCACGGGAGACTACATGCCACGCGTCCGCGTCACACGACGACTCCACTTCTCCGCCGCCCACCGGCTGAACCGCCCCGAGTGGTCGGCTGAGCGCAATCGCGAAGTCTTCGGCCTGTGCGCGAACGAGAACTGGCACGGTCACAACTACGAGCTGGATGTCACCGTGGAGGGCGAGGTCGATCCGCAGACGGGCTTCGTTCTGGACCTCAAGGACCTGCGCGTCCTCGTCGAGAAATCCGTCATCGACGACCTGGATCACCGCAATCTCAATGTCGACGTGCCGTGGATGGCCGACATCATCCCGACCACCGAAAATCTCGTGGTCGCCATCTGGAGCCGCCTCGCCGGCGGACTTCCCAAGGGTGTCGCGCTCCACCGCCTGGTGCTCTGGGAGACCCCTCGCAACTACGTGGAATACACCGGCTAGCCTTACGGACCACCCTTCGGAGTGTCGGAAATGCTCCAGACTGCCATGGCATTGCCCGTTTTTAACAGTATGATTCCCACGACTCGGGCGCGCAGCTCGAAATTGCAGCCCAGGAACGCCGATTCTGACCCCGGTCCGCCCGGACTCGAGGGGTCGCGGCTTTCGCACATCATGAGCAGGCCAATGAAACGCAGCTGCTTAGGGGTCCGAAAAAACGGGCCATGTGAAAATTGGACAACTCCGACGCATCGAAGGGTGGTCCGTATGAGTGAGCTGGCGGGTCCGTATGAATAGTGAGCTGGCGGAGGTTCCGTTTCCGGAGCTGGTCCGCGAGATGATGGTGCGGCTGGGAGAGGACCCGGAGCGGGAGGGTCTGCTGAAGACGCCGGAGCGGGTGCATCGGAGCCTGGAGTTCCTGACGCGCGGGTACCAGATGTCGGTGCACGAGGCGATGAACGGCGCACTGTTCGACGAGGATCATCACAACATGGTGATCGTGAAGGACATCGAGATGTATTCGATGTGCGAGCACCACATGCTGCCGTTCTTCGGAAAAGTGCACGTCGCCTACATCCCGAACGGCAAGATCGTGGGGCTTTCGAAGGTGCCGCGGGTAGTGGACATCTTCGCCCGCCGGCTGCAGGTGCAGGAGCGCCTGACGACGCAGATTGCGGAGGCGCTGACGGACCTGCTCAAGCCGCAGGGCGTGGGTGTGGTGATCGAGGCGTATCACCTGTGCATGATGATGCGCGGCGTCGAGAAGCAGAACTCGAAGACATTGACGAGCGCGATGCACGGCGTGTTCCTGGAAGACCGGGGCACGCGCGAAGAATTCCTCCATCTGTGCACGGGCCGTGGCATTCTCAGCTGACGCGGACGCAGCGCGCTCACCGCGCGAGACGAGTGAATCGCGCGACGGTGCACACCAGGCGTATGCCGGCGCACTGGCTGGGCGCACCGCACTGGTCACCGGCGGCTCGCGCGGCATCGGGCGCGCGACGGCCGCCGCGCTGGTCAGGGCCGGCGCCCGCACGATCATCAATGCGCGCGATGCCAGGGTCCTGGACGAGGCTGCCCGCGCGACGGGGGCCGAGGCCCTGCCGGGTGACATCACCGCACCGGCGGCGCTCGATCCGGACGTGAAGGCAGGTATTGTCGCGCAGGCGATCGAGCGTCTGGGCGGTGTGCCCGACATCCTGGTCAATGCGGCGGGCGCGTTCTCGCTCGGGCCGATCGCGGAAACCGAGCTGGCCGCCTTCGATACCGCGCTCTCCGCCAACCTGCGAGCGCCGTTCGCGCTGACGCGCGCGCTTCTGCCCGCGATGCTCGAGCGCAGAAGGGGCCACATCGTGACGATCGGCTCGGTCGCGGGTCGGGTCGCATTCCCGGGCAATGGCGCATATTCGGCGGGGAAGTTCGGCGTGCGCGGCCTTCACGAGGTGCTGGCCGCGGAGCTGCGGGGCACGGGCGTGCGAAGCACGCTGATCGAACCGGCCGCGACCGACACCACTCTGTGGGACAGCATTGATCTTGCACGCAACCCCGGCCTGCCCGAGCGGAGCGCTATGCTTTCGCCGGACAGTGTCGCGGACGCGGTGCTCTTCGCGCTCACACGCGCGCCGGAGACCGCGATCCGTACCATCATACTGGAGCGATCCTGAATGTTCGTCGTCACGGTGCAGGCCCATTACGACAGCGCGCACTTCCTGCGGAACTACCACGGCAAGTGCGAGAAGCTGCACGGCCATCGATACGTCGTCGAGCTGGCGCTCAACACGGACGTGCTGAACGAGTCCGGGATCGCATTCGATTTCGTCGACATCAAGAAGCACCTGCGCGGTCTCGCGAACCGTCTCGACCACGAGAACATCAACGAGCTGGAACCGTTCGACGTCATCGAGCCCTCGGCGGAGAACCAGGCGCGCTACTTCTATGACGAGCTGAAGCGCCTGCTGCCGGATGACATGGCGCAGGCCGTGCTCTATACCAAGGTCTGGGAGACGCCCACGCAGTGGGCCATGTATTCGGAGCGGAAGCTATGGATATGACCACCGCGCGCCCCATCCCTGGTGCAACCACAGGGGGGCGTGGTGCATGCAAAGGTGGCCGTGCAGCCATGCGCGCGTGGGTACTGGCGGTCTTCGCCGTAATTGCAGCGGCATGCGCAACCGGCGGTGCTCCGGGTGGACCGGGCGATGCGCAGCGGGGAGTTCCCCAGCAGCGCAACGAGGCGAGGCCGCCGCAGCTGCCGGACAGTGCAGGATGGGGTGTGCACGTGCTGGCGCTCGAGCGCTCGCCGGGCGGCGACCTGTGGGCGGGTACGTACGCGAACGGCATGTTCGTGTTGCGCACTGCTGACAGCGTGCCCCGGTGGGTGCAGATGATGCCGGGGGATGACAGCACGTCGATCGCAACGAAGTTCGTCAACAGCATTGCGGCCGCGAGCGACAGCGTGATCTGGTACGGCGCGGTCGGCGACGGTTTCGGCTATACCCGCGATGGCGGCCGCACCTGGCACAATTACGGCCGCCAGCTGGGCCGCGAGTGGGTGTATGTCACGCCGGACGGCATCGTCGCGCGTGGCGACACCGTTTACATCGCGACGGCGGACGGTCTGCGCATCTCGCGCGATGCGGGCGTGACATGGCGCTGCGTGCAGGGCTCCGACGGCATTACGGGCGGCACACCGCCGCGCGAAGCGGGCTGTGTCGAGAGACTTCACGTATTGCCGAACAAGTATCTCCTGGCGATGGATGTCGCCGCGGACGGCACGATCTGGGTCGCACACCTGAAGGGTGTAAGCTTCTCGCGCGACGACGGCCGCACCTGGACCAACGCCACCGGTGAGCTGCCTGGCAGCACGCGGGTGCGGGCACTGCACGTCGCAATGGACAGCAGTGTCTGGGCTGCGACGGAATCGGAGATCCTGGTCGACACGGCGGCAACCGGGAACTTCCAGCGCGCGCCGATCGACGTGCCGGGATTCAACACCCTGCCGGGCAGTCCGCGGGCTTTCGCACAGAACGCGGGCAGCGCGGTGCCGGCAATCGCGACATCGAACGGAATGATCGCGCGCGAAACGGGGCAGAGCTATCGCGTCTACTATCTCCCGGCGGGTGAGCTGTACCGTCCCGCCGCGGACCTGTGGTCACTGTTGTGGGTGGGGCCGCCGTACTGGCCGATCGCGGGATCCGCAGTTGGACTGCAGCGCGTGCTCGCCGGCGAGACGCCCGCGCGCGCACTCGATCTCGTGCCCTCCGGTGAGGCACCCGCGGATCCGAAACGGCCGTGGCTCCGTCGCCCGATCGATCCGGCGGAAGGCAATCCCTACATCGATCAGACCTACCGCTACGGCTCGACCATGGCCGGCAATCTGCAGCAGCACCAGGGCGTCGAGTTCAACAATCCGGCGGGCACGCCTGTGCACGCGATCGCCGATGGCGTCGTCGCATTCGCGGGTAAGGCGGAGGCAGGTGCGAACACCGTCGCCATCCTGCATGACACGCGGCTCGACGGCCAGTTCGTTTTCTCGACATACTTCCACAACACCGAGCTGACAGTGCGCAGCGGTCAGCGCGTGCGCGCGGGTGACGTGATCGCGCGCGTCGGCAACACGGGCCGCGCGGGCAACGACCATCTGCACCTCGAGGTGCACGTTGCACCATCCGCGGATTCAGCGCGCATTGTCAATGCTGCCGAGCGATTCCCTCCATTCACCCGCAACCCGCAGCTGTGGATCGCACCGATGCCGGGCACCGGTGTCGTCGCGGGCCGCGTGCTCGACTCAGCGGGGAATCCCGTACAGGGCGCGCGCATCCACGGCCTCATCGTACCGTACCCGGAAGAAACGCCGTTCTCGTTCGCGGAAACCTACAGCGATCGCACGCGTCCGGATCCGACATACAACGAGCATTTCGCAGTCGGTGATGTCGCGCCGGGTGACTATCTCGTGGGGACTGACATCGAGGGCAAACGCGTCTGGCGTCGCATCCGCGTCGAAGCGGGCAGGGTTACGTTCGTGGAGTTCCGGCCGTAACAACAGATTCCGTATGCGACGTCAGCTCGGCCGGCGTCAGCGCGTTGCCCTGCGACCGCAGGACCAGCGTCGCAATGACGACCAGCGCCGCAAGCAGAGCCAGCAGGACGATCTGCCGGATCGTCATGCGACGCACGGCAGGCTGCACAGATGACTCTGGCACGTCGGCTACCCGCGGTGCTGCCGGTGTCGGCGACGGTGTCGGATCCATCAGATGCGCGATGCGGTTCTTGAACCGCACGGGCGCGACCGGCGCAACTTCCGACAGGTGTGCCTCCATCGCTTCCAGGTCCGGCGTCGTGAACGCGCGCGCGTGCTTCAGGATGAGCTTCACGACGGCGTCCAGCTCGCTCATCGCAAACGGCTTGATCATGTACGCCGCGCTGCTCTGCGTATTCAGCGCCTCCCGGATCACCTGCGCGTTGGCGTCGCCGCTCACGAACACCACGGGCACGGACGGCGCCTGCTCATGAAGGCTCCGGGCGAGGTCGATACCGGACCGGCCGGGAAGGTGGACGTCGGTCAGAACCAGGTCGAAGCTGCCGCCGCCCGGACGCGTCGCCAGGGCGTCCCGCGCATTCGACGCTTCAGTCACTTCGAACCCGCCCTCGCGGAAACGGGCCGCCAGAAGCTGGCGCATCGCTGCGTCGTCTTCCACGATCAGAAGCCGCGGAGTCGCCTGGAATCCCTGGATCACTTCGCCCTCCCCGAGACGTACGCCAGTTTCTGTGCATTTTGCGACAGTGGCGAAAATCGGGCCGTGGCGCGGGTTTACGTCCCCGCCCGCCCGCCGTTTCACAACAGTTCCTGCCGTGCAACGCATTTTGCGACGTACACAATCCGTACACTGTCCAGTATCCGGAATCAAGGCTGGCGTTGGCGGACACTTTATGAGGGCCGGAATGCATATTCTGCTGACTGACGTGCTGACGTGTCCGCGGTGCGGCCCCGAGTTCGGGCTGATCCTGCTGGCCGAGCGGATGGGTGACCGCCGGGTGGAGGCGGGGCGGCTCGGCTGCGCCAATTGTCGGGAGCAGTTCGGGGCGGCGTCGGATGGGGTGTGGCTGGTGCCTGAGGGGCGGGAGCGCCGCCAGGGAAAGGGATCGGGAGAAGGAAAGGGTCCGGGGGAGAGGGGGGAAGGGGATACAGTGCGGATTGCTGCCCTGCTCGCAGCTTCGAGTGGATATCTGCTGCTGCTGGGTGACGCGGCGGAAGGGGCGGAGGGGGTGGCCGACCTGCTGGAGGGGGTGGAGGTGATTCCGGTGGTCCCGCCGGGAGCATCCACCAACCTCACCAGCGGTCCGCGGAACGGGGAGTGGGGGGTGAGTGTGGTGAGGGCAGAAGGGGTGCCTGTCGCAACCGGCAAAATGGCGGGAGTCGCGCTGCTGGGGGCGCGGGCGGACGAACTGCTGGAGGAGGCGGCGCGGACGGTGCGGCCGACGGGGCGGCTCCTGGTCGACCCTGCGCCCGCGGACGCGCGTGAGCGGCTGGCAAAAGCGGGGCTGCGAGTGCTCGCGGAAGAAGGCAGTACGCTGCTTGCGATCCGTGGCTGAAGGGGCACGGAAGAGGTGCCGTCTCTGATTGCCAAGGCCGCCGCCGCGGACCATCTTGACCGATGCACCCACCCACTTTCGAGAAGCAATCCGCCTATGGGCATCTTTAAGAAAATCTTCGGGGATGAGAACGACGTCCCGGATTATTACCGGGAGGGTCT
>DASUXU010000134.1:0-4211 GCA_036377735.1 Longimicrobiales bacterium | reverse complement strand
CCACAGCTAGCGTTACAGCTTTATGAATCGCAAGCCGTACGCTCTCATGACAGCGACGGTTTTCACACTTCTGCTATTGCTGTTCCTCTACAGCATAGCAGAAGTGTTGCTGCTTCTGTTCATTGCCATCCTGTTCGGCGTATTCCTCAGCGCGATCACGGATTCACTGCAGCGGCGGTTCTCCGTGCCGCGCGGCGTCGGTGTGCTCGCCGCATTCATCATCTTCGTGCTCGCCCTCACCGGCATCATCCTGCTGATCGTGCCGCCTGTCATCTACCAGACGAAGCAGCTCATCGGCGCACTGCCCGCGATGACCGCGCAGTGGGACGCATCGCTCAAGGGTCTCGCCGCGCGCAACCCGTTCATTGCAGACCTGCTGCCCGCGCTCAATACGGACGAGACGTACATGAGCGTGTACGCCGGCCAGCTCAGCGGGTACTTCAAGGGACTCGCGCCGTACCTGTTCAGCGGCGTCACGGTCGCGATTCACTTCCTGAGCGTGCTGGTGATGGGCATCTACCTCGCGCTCAAGCCGGCGATCTACCGCGAGGGGTTCATCCTGCTCGCGCCGCCCGTCCATCGCGAGCTGGTGCGCGACATCCTGAACGACCTGGGCCGCACACTGCGCGCGTGGATCGTCGGCCAGCTGCTGGCCATGTTCGTGCTCGGCGTGCTGACATGGATCGGGCTCGTGCTGCTGCGCGTGCCGTTCGCGCTCGCGTTCGGCGTGTTCACCGGCGCCGTCGCCATCGTGCCGTTCTTTGGTACGCTGTTCTCCACGATCCTGCCCGCGTTCTTCGTGCTGGGCAGCGATGGCGGACTGTGGACCGCGCTGTGGGTGATCCTGCTGGGTGTCGGCGTGCACGTCTTCGAGGCCAACGTCGTAGCGCCGATGATCATGGAGCGGCAGGTCCACCTCCCGCCCGTCCTCTCGATCCTCGCCGTACTCATCATGTCGCACCTGCTGCACGTCATCGGACTGCTCGTCGCGGTGCCGGTGCTATGCGTGGCGATGGTGATCGGGCGGCGGGTCTATGTGCACCGTGTGCTGGAGGGACGGGGCTTCAGACGGGCGATACGCGACAGACCGGTCGAGCTGCAGCTCCCGGGTGACGGCGCGGTCCTGATGCACCCACTCGCACTCGAGAAGTCGATCCCCGCCTTCCTCGAAGGGTGAAAACGGGTCGAAGGGTGAAAGCGGCTCGAAGGCTGAGACTTCAGGGCCGTTCTTCCCGATCCTCCGACAACAACGCTTCCAGGTCCAGCTCCGGCGACGGCGTCAGGTCGGCGTCCAGCACTCTCGCCATGTAGTCCAGCACTTTCGCATTGTCGTCCTGGGGTATTTCTGCGACGCAGTCCGGCGGGATGTGCACGCGAAAGTCGCGCATGAATGCATCGCTCGCGGTGAACAGCACGCACATGTCGGTCGTGAGACCGGTGATGATCAGATGCTTCGCGCCGAGGTACTGCAGCAGTGTGTCGAGCGTCGTGGCATAGAACGCGGAGTGCTTGGGCTTGAGGACGAAATAGTCTTCCTCGTGCGGCGCGAGCAGGTCCGCCAGCGGCTTGCCGCGGCAGCCGTCGTGGCGGACATGATCGATGAGCTGCCGGAAATCCGAGCGCCAGCGGCCGAAGTTGTCATTCGCATAGATGACCGGGATGCCGGCAGCACGCGCGCGCTCTGACAGGGCACGTATCGCCGTCGCAGCCTCCACAGCCGGCCCGAGCAGCTCTTCCGCGCCCGGAAACTCGAGGTCATTGATCACGTCGATGAGCAGCAGCGCCACCGGACTCGCGTCCGGCGCGCTGCCGTGCAGATCATGGCTGCCGTCCGTCATCAGCCCTTCCGGTTGAGCACCTGGTACGTCACGACGTACTCCACGTCATCCTCGTCCCTGTAGACGCCTGTGATATTGCCGTCATCCGCCACGTTCATCGGCCTGAAACCGATGGGCAGGTCCGTTGTGCCGAGATACGCTCCCGATCCGTCAAAGAGATCCCAGCGTGTCGGAATGCGGTAGCGGCTGTTGGAAACGAAAGCCGCCCGTTCAGCCGGCGTCTGGAGGTCTGACCGCTCGACCCACAGCGTATTGTTGGCAGAGGCAAAAATACGACCAATCGGGTGTCGTGACGGTGGCAGCGGCTGCTTCTTCAGGCGGTCGACGCGTGCGAGCTCGCCGCGCAGCCTCTCCTTCTTGTACTGCGGGATCACCGATGGATTGGGGAAGATTGCGCCCAGCAGACCCGCCTCGACCATGAGCTCCGCCATGCCGTCGAAATCCTTTGCGCTCACTCGGATCGGCGTGTAGCTGCGCCGTACGGACCGCACCATCCGGCCGTTCTGGTCGAAGACGTCGACGCGATATTCCGTGGGTACCTTGGCGAATACGAAGCCCGCGGGCGTGACCACATACGCGGGCCGGTCCTCGAATGCGCGCTGCACGAATCCCGGCGGTTCCTTTGTCCCGATGATCTTCTCGTTGCGGATGCGATAGACCGTGGCGCCGAGCGAGTCGTTCGCCGGGAAATAGCGTCGCAGCTCGATCGGCTTATACTCTCCCACCTGACCGGGTGCGAGCTTGATGTAGGAGTACATCCGCATCATTGCCTCCTCGTCATGGATGTCGTCGATGCGGTCCTCGACGAGTGCGATCCACGACAGGTTGCTGCGCCCGATCGGCCTCACTTCGAGACCCTTGTGGTTGTACGAGCTGTAGGTGTCGATCAGCTTGCCGTCGAGTGTGAACGCCGACGTGCGCATGAGGTTGCGATCCATCGCCATGAGCGAGTCGCCCGAGAACCAGAGCGGGAAGGGCGGCATGCCGAACTCGCCCGGCCCCTTCCCCTTGCGGCCGATCGTGCGGACGTACTTTCCGGCACGGTCGAACACGCGGATCTCCGCCTCCATGCCGATGTAGTGATTGCCACGCGGGTCGATTGCGACAGAGTACACGCTGTACAGGATATCTTCCGGCCTGCCGTCCGACTTCCCGATCCGCGAGATCTCGCGCGCCGGCAGCCGAACGTCGCGCGCCGCATTCTGAACGATCCTGACCCCCGCGCTGTCGCGAGCGGCCGGCTTTGCAGCCGCATTCTGCGCCTGGACCGGAGAGCCTGGAACCACTGCGGCCAGCACGGCAGCGAGGATCAATTCAGGGCGGCGGGGCCTGTGCATGCATTGCGTCATGACATCGACTCCTGTGAGAGGAACCCGTGTGACGTCGTCAGTAACGGAAACGCTGTATGCCGTCCACCCGCCAGACGATTGCGCTGGCCGGGTCGGCCGTGCGGCGGATCACGAAGGATGGATACATCCCGATCTTCAGGATGCCGCCGGCGTCCTTCAGCGCCGCGGGCTCGGGGTGAAGGAACAGCCCCGTCGCGTCGATCGTGTCGCGCGCGACGAGCTCGTCCAGGTCGCCAATGTCCACGATCTCGGTAGTGTTGCTGCTGCCCACGCTCTTCTCGTTGATGGCGATGTCGATGCGCGCGGACTGCAGCCCCGGAACGACGACCGTACCCCCACGGATCAGCAGGCCGTTGATAATGCGGCCGTTCTCCGGCAGCGCGTGATAGAAGTCGGCGCTGTGCGACATGTGCTCACCGGTTGCTATGGCGTCGAGCGCGGTGACGAGTGCTACGAACTCGACCTTGCGGAGATAGAACTTGGCGGGATCATTGTGCCAGGTGCCGGCCTCGATCAGCATGGTCGCTACGCCCCAGCTCTCCATGAGGTCGCCGAACGCGCGCGGGTTGAACGTGTCGTCGTACCGGGTCAGATGACCGCGGATCATCGGCTCGATGCGCTGGCCGAGATACGACGTGAGTCGCAGCGCGCGGTCATAGCCGGGTGTCATGGTGCCACGCGCGTCGGGCGGCGGCGCCAGCAGGGCGATCGCGGCGAGGCGGTCCGAGCGGTCCACGCGCGTGCGCGGGTTCTGGTCGTGCAGGTTGAAGCCGTATATCGGACGATACTTCTCCCGCGCCGCCTTCAGCGCGCGGCCCTCCGGCGTCCGCAGGTTGCGGGCGTCGCGGTTCACATCCACACCGAACGCGTCCCGCCGCTGGTCCAGCTCCGCTCCATCAGGATTGAGCATCGGGATCGCGTGGATCGACAGCTTCTCACGCCACAGCTTCACGTGCGGATCGTCCGGCTGCGTCGAGATGAAGTGGAACAGGTCCGCCAGCGCGCGCGTCGCGGTCGGCTCGTC
>DASUXU010000133.1:0-11721 GCA_036377735.1 Longimicrobiales bacterium | reverse complement strand
CCGCGGCGCGTGGCAGCGCAGGTGCGTCCCAGTTCAGGAAGAGGCGGTGATCCGGGGGTGTCAAACGAAGGGTCCAATCGATGCGGTGGCTCTCTGATCGTGGGCAAAGATAGCAGGACGGCGTGACAGCGGAACGAGGCGCCCGGAACATCGCCAATGCGGGCGCTGGTAAAGGATGTTAATGTTGCAGGATTCCACGGCAAATCGGATTCACGGGGAGGGATCGAGATGAGAAAGCTTGCACTGGTCGCAATGGTGGTGGGTCTCGGTGTTGCGGCGTGCGACAGCGGCGTGACCGATCTGGACGGCGAGAATTCCTGCGCGGGCATCAATGGTTTCTATACGGCCACGTCCTTTATCGCGGTCGGCACGCAGAACAATCAGCTGACGCACAACGTCCTGGCGAACGGCGCGACGTACACGATCAACTTCCTCAGCGGCAATTTCACGTCCACGTTCCGCCTCAATCCGGGCGAAAATCCGATACAGCGCCAGGGTGCGTTCGTGCTTCAGAACGGCACGATCACGATGGGCAACCAGACACTGTTCCCGGGCGCGGCATCGGGAGCACAACTCTTCACGTGCACGGCGACCGGCAAGAACCTGGAGCTGATTGCAGTGAACTCCAGCTACATGTTCCCCGGTCAGACTACCGCCGCACCGGCGCGGATCACGATTCAGCTCTCCAAGCCGTAAGCTGCGTTTCGGGGCGGCGCCAGCCGGGCGCCGTCCCCGCAGCCATGACGCCTCATTCCGCACTTCTGCAACATTCCGCCGCCGGCCGGCATCCGAACTGAGTGGAACCTGCACAGCTGATGGCAGAGTCGTACCCTCCAGACGCACTGGAACGGGCGCGCGGCGGTGATGCGGACGCCTTTGCGGCGCTCTACCGCGCGCACGCGGGGCGTGTATACGCCCTGTGTCTGCGCCTGTGTGCGGACGAGCGGGATGCGGCAGAGCTGACACAGGACACGTTCGTGCGCATCTGGCAGGCGCTGGGCAGCTTCCGTGGCGAGAGCGCACTGTCCACATGGATCCACCGTCTCACAGTGAACGTGGTGCTGACGCGGCAGCGCACGGACCGCCGTCGCCTGGCGCGTGTCGAGCCGGTGGAGGACCTGGAACGCATCGATGCAGGTGCGCGCGGTGCGTCGGTGGACGAGCGGGTGGACCTCGACCGCGCGCTTCGTCTGCTGTCGGACCAGGCGAGACTGGTGTTCGTGCTGCACGACGTGGAAGGTTACGACTACAGGGAGATCAGCGAGCTGACCGGCAGCAGCGAAGTGGCATTGCGCTCGCAGCTGCACCGCGCGCGGCGTCAGCTCATGGAGGCATTGAAATGATACAGCATCCCGCAGAGGAAACTCTCCACAGCCTGGTCGACGGCGAGCTTTCGCCCGCGCCCGCGGTCGAAGTCGAGCGTCATCTGCAGGATTGCGGCGCGTGCCGGGACGTCGTGGCGAAGTTGGAGTCGCTGCGCCGTGCAGCGGCGAGGCTGCCGCGGGAGATCGAGCCGCCGTCGCATGTGGAATCGGCGATCCGTGCAGAGCTCTCGCGTATCAGCCCCGCGCCCGCGGTGCCCGCAGCGCGCTCGCGGGGATGGCAGCGCCATTACGCGCCGTGGATTGGAATTGCCGCCGCAATCGTATGCGTCATCGCAGGCGTGTTATACGTGCAGCAGGCAAGGCCGCGTGACGCCGCAACCGTTGCGACGGCGGATCCGGATGTCGAGCTTCTGTCGGCGCTGGAGAATGAGCTCGAGCGACGGCGCCACCTTCTGTCACCGGAAACGGTAGTGGTCGTGGAGGAGAACCTGCGCACGATCGATGAGGCGATCAATGCGACGCGGACTGCGCTCGAGCGCGATCCGTCGAATCCGCAGCTCGCCTCGATGCTCGAGGATACGCAGCGGCGCAGGTCGGATTACATCCGCACCGCCCTCGACCTGGCGTCGGATCTGTGATGCGCCTGCTCATCGCGTTTCTGCTGGTTGTCGGTATTCCGACTGCGGTGCGCGCGCAGACGAAGTTCGAGCGCTCGGGCCCGCTCGATCCGGACGGCGCGTTCCGTCTCCACACGCTGGGCGGCTATGTGAAGGTCACCGGCTGGGATCGTGATTCGGTGCTGGTTCGCGGCGTCGTCTCGGCGGGGTTGAAGCCGATGGCCGGCGGCGGCCGGGCGGGCTGGAAGATGAGCCTGTACGAAGGCTCCGTGGACGCGAAGGCGTATGCGCAGCTGGAGATCTTCGTTCCCCGCGGCGCGCAGGTCTGGATCAAGGGTACGAGTGCGACGATTACCGCGACGGGCCTCACGGGCAGTGTGGACCTGAACACGATCGAGGGTCGCATCGAGGCGGAGGGCTC
Organism: Longimicrobiales bacterium; assembly: GCA_036377735.1. Classification (GTDB taxonomy): domain Bacteria; phylum Gemmatimonadota; class Gemmatimonadetes; order Longimicrobiales; family RSA9; genus DASUXU01. The sequence goes on along the minus strand of DASUXU010000133.1, from coordinate 9,358 downwards.
GCCGCGCGAGCTGCGCGTGGAAACCATGCGGGGCGATGTGGTGGTGAAGGGCTCGCCGCGCTGGGTCCGTCTCAAATCGGGCGACGGCAGCATCGCATTTTCCGGGGAGGCTGAGGACGCGGTCCTCACGACGGTGGACGGTGCGATCACCTCGACGAGCCGGCTGGCCCGGGGTCGCATCGAGACGGTGGAGGGTACGGTCACGGTTTCCGGCCCGGTCCCGGCGGGCGCGGTGCTGGACGTGGACAGCCATGGCGGTGCGGTTACCCTGCAGCTCGATCCTCCGGTAAGTGCGACGTTCTCGGTCTTCACCGTGAGCGGCAGGATCGTGAACGGGATCGGGAAGAGCAGCCCGAAGAAGGCGCCCGGCACGGGCGCCGAGCTGGCGTTCATGGTGGGTAACGGCAATGCGAGGGTGACTGTCCGGACCTTCAGCGCCCCGATTTCGCTCCTCGGCCGTTAGCTGCCCGATACACCGGGCGGCCACCCCGGGTCACTCCCTTACCGCACCCTTCCGCCAGCCGCATCCCCGCGTCTATGTTGATCTGAGACGCCCCCGCCCCGCCCGGGCGTCCCTCCAGGCTCCGACCCATCCCCGTCTCCAGGGAGGTGTGCGTTGCGTGCTCTCCGCTCCAGTCGTTCCGCGCTCGCTTTCGTCGTCATCGCCGCCTGGCTGATCGCGCCTGCGGGCTGCCAGTCCTACCGTGAGCTCGCGAAGCCCGGGGACGGCGAAGACGTGGTCATGCCGAACGAGCCGTTCAACGGCAACTATCCCGTCGAGTGTCCCAATGTGAAATCCACGCTCGCGGCGGATTCCGCGCCGGCGATGCACGGTGACTCGACGCCGCCCGTGTCGCTGGCGGGCCCGATCCAGCACATCCCCGAATTCCATGACTGCCAGCGGTTGACGATCCAGGGGGGTAGAGCGTTCGGCCCGCTGGTCGGTGTGTGGGCGAGGAACCGCCTGGAGGCGGTGAGGGAGGAGACATTCCGGAAAGCGAGGGGTGTCCCGGTCGCTGAGCTCTACGACTTCACGACGGCGCACTACCGTCCGCTCGGCATCGCGCCCGGCTACAACTGCCTGTATCTGAGGATGGGCGCGCGCTGGGAGGCGCGCATGGTATCGCAGCAGGGGTCGGACACCTGCCCTGAAGACATCGATGAGCGCACGTGGACGACCGGTCATCCTCTGCACGTGGAGCGGCATATCGATCCCGCGGATGTCGGCCAGATTCCGGGGGCCGCGCGCTGGGACTACGATGAACAGAGCAGACTGCACTACATCGGCGTGCGGTGCGGCGATGCGTGGTGCGAGATCGGCAACCGCACCGCACCGTTCAAGTCGTCGACATGGTATGCGAACCGCCCCACGGAGCACATCAAGGGCTGGTATGACGAGCAGTGGCTCGCCGTGCCGGACGCGGGCGGCAGGCTCGTGCCGGGACCGCGTGCGCGTCTGTATCCGATGCGGGACCTGGAGTCGATGACGGAGGCGCAGTTCGAATGCAGGACGCCATGCAACCTCCGCGATGGCTGGGTGCCGGTTGCGCATGCGACTTTCGTCAACACGGGCCACCCGTCGTACATCTCGAAACTGAATCTGCGGCCCGGCACTGTATCGGAGATCTCGATGCGTTTCGAGCGTACGGCGACGGGGAATCGGTGGACGGCTCGCATCGTCGCGGGCGCGGACACCGCGTACAAGAAGGTACTGCGCGTGGATCACACGGGGACGTTCGTTCCGGGGACGGCGCGTTGGCAGTGGCGCGAGAACGACGAGCGTGCGTGGGTCCGCTGTCCGGCAGGCTGCTGTTCCGTGACAGAGGTAGACATGTGAGGCGGGCTGCATGACCGCGTGGCGTGCATGAGCGACCTGGCGGGTGTGCGTGCGGCACTCGCGGGCCGGTACGTGGTCGAGCGGGAGCTCGGCCGGGGCGGCATGGCAAGCGTGTATCTTGCCCGTGACCTCAAGCATGGCCGCCACGTCGCACTGAAAGTACTGGGCGCCTCCCCTGGTGATGCTGCGGGGACTGAGCGATTCCTGCGTGAGATCCGCACGACAGCCCGCCTGACACACCCGCAGATCCTGGCGCTTCACGACAGCGGCGACGTTGGCGGCGTTCCCTTCTACACAATGCCGTGGGTAGACGGCGAGTCGCTGCGCGACGTCATTGCGCGGGAAGGCGCGCTTCCGGTGGAGCGGGCGGTGCACATCGCCGAATGCATTGCGGGTGCGCTGGCGTATGCGCACGGCGCGGGTGTGATCCACCGCGACATCAAGCCGGACAACGTACTGATCGCGCGCAGCGGCCACATCTGGGTATCTGATTTCGGCCTGGCCCACGCGATTGCGGGCGCTGCGAGCACCCGCCTGAGCACAGGCGTCATGCTGGGCTCGCCGCATTACATGAGTCCCGAACAGGCGCTCGGCCGGGATTCCATTAGCGCCGCGACGGACGTGTATTCGCTGGGCTGCCTGCTGTACGAGATGCTCGCGGGGGCACCGCCATTCGACGGTCCCATCGAATCCGTGCTGTCCAGGCAGATCACCGAGGCGCCGCCCGATATCCGCCGCCGGCGCACGGACATCCCCGAGAACGTCGCGCGGCTGCTCGATGCGGCGCTTGCCAAGGATCCCGCGCAACGTCCGAGCGCGGAAGATTTCGAGGCAGTGCTGACGGGCAAGCGCGTGGTTGCACTGACTCCGCCGGCATGGCGGCGCGCGCCGGGTATCTTCGGTGTCGGCAGAGTCGCGATCGTGATGATCACGCTCGCCTGTGTCGCGGGCGCCGTTCTGCTGCTGGCCGGCAGCGCCGGGCTGCGCAGCATCATGAGTCGCAGAGTCGCTGCGGACACCACGAGCTACGCGGTGCTGTTCTCCACGGGCGACGGCGCGCATGCGGCGGACGTCGAGCACCTGCTGACGGAAGCGCTGGGCCGGTGGAACGGCATCACGGTCGCGGACCCGCTTCGCATCGCGGACATTCGCGCGCAGCGCGGTTCCCTGTCTTTCGGCGAACTCGCGGATGTGTCGAGGGATGTATCGGCCAGCCGTTTCGTGAGCGGCCGCATCCGTGAGGAGCGCGGGTGGATCCATGTCGACGCGAGTCTGTACGGCGTGCGCAATCCGAGGCGTCCGATATGGTCCGGAAGCATCCGCATCCCGTCCAGCCTCGAGGGTGCTGAGCCGGCGCTCGAAGCGCTGGCGGATTCCCTGCTCTTCCGGGGAGCGTCGCCGAGGACGTTCGACGGCAGCACGCGCGGTACGCACTCGGCACCCGCGCTTCGTGCATATCTCGAGGCACATGACGCGCTGCGGGAATGGGAGCCGCGTCGCGCGGATTCGCTCTTTGGCGTAGCACTGAAGTACGACGCCTCCTATGGCCAGGCATTGCTATGGCGAGCGCAAGTGCAGTACTGGACGGACCGCGAGCACTCAGGCTGGGCCGCGCTGGCCAGTCAGGCAGTGCGAGACAGCAGTGTGTTCAACCAGAAGCAGATGCTCCTGGCGAAGGCGCTGCATGCGCTCGGCGAACTGAAGTTCCAGGAAGCGTGTGCACTGTATGGCGAGCTGGCGCAGGGTGACCCGAACAGTTTCGAGGCGCTCTACGGTCTCGGTGAATGTCTGCGCCGCGACTCGCGCGTCGTGCGCGATGACGCGAGCCCGACCGGCTGGCGATTCCGGTCCAGTGCACAGCAGGCAGTGCGCGCATACCAGCGTGCCTTCATGCTGCTGCCTGCGAGTCACAAGGCATTTCGTGGCAGCGCGTTCGACGCCGTGCGGAACAGGTTTTACACGAGCGCCACGACACTGCGCGCAGGCAGCAGCGACAGCGGTGAGAAATTCCTTGCCTCGCCGGAGTGGATCGGCGACACGCTCGTCTTCCTGCCATCCCCGATCGCTGCTGCGAGCTCGGCTGCGCGGACTTTCAGCACGGAGAGGACGGCGGCGGCGCTGCGCCACATGCGGGCGACGTTCGAGGAAGTGACGCACGCATGGGTGCGGGCATATCCGCACAGTCCGGCGGCACTGGAAGCGCAGGCAGTTGCGCTGGAACTCGTCGGTTCCGATTCCGCGCTGGCTGTGCTGCACAGTGCGCGGATTGCTGTGAGCGATGATGCCGATTATGCAACACACCTGCTCGCGTCCGAGATCTGGCTCAGGCTCAAGCATGCGATACCTTTCGATACGGCCTCGCTGCGCGCCGCAGTGGCGCTTGCTGACTCGGTGCTCGTTGACGACCGGGCCCCATCGCAGTTTCGCGCGGAACGGCTGTCGAGTCTGGCCGCGGTTACGGGCCGCGCGAGCCTGGCCGCCACGCTCGCGCGCCGCGGTGCATCATCTGAGAAGATCGACGTGCAGGAGATCTCCACGGGCGTGACATCACCCGGCCGCGCGCTTCAGGTATTTGCCGCGCTGGGTGGTCCGGTCGACAGCATTGCTGAGCTGGAGACCCAGGTGGAACGCGCGATCGTGAATACGTTCGAGCCGGACCGTCGCGACGCCGTGCGCGCGAGCTGGATCGTGCGCGCGGCGACCATGGCGTTCCCCGTGTACCGGTCGCGGCTGCTGACACCGGCGTTCGCGCAGGACTACCTGGCGAAGGCGCAGATCGCGTTCATGCGCGGCGACTTCGCGGAGGTGCGACGCACGCTCGCAGCTGCGGCCGCGGGCCGAGCGACCATACCGGCCGCTGCGTGGAAGCCGGACGCTCTCTATCCAGAAGCATGGATGCTCGCGCAGACAGGCGACATGCCTGCGGCCTCGGCCCGCCTCTGCGCGATGCTCGATGCACTCGCCTGGTCCGAGCCAGGGCACCTGAGTGACGTCGCCGCCGCCGGTACACTTCCGCTTGCCATGCTCCTGTACGCCGACGCACTGCGCGCCCAGGGCAGTCGTGCCCAGGCGGACCGGTGGCGAAATGCCGTAGCCATCCTCTGGTCGCACGCAGATCCCCACGTTCGCATGACACTCACCCGTCCGCAGCCACTGGCGACCTCGGCTGCGCGCATGCAACCCGTCGCGATCCGCACGCAATCGGTGACTGCCCCTTCCACCTGTCTCCCTGGAGGTTCTAAATGACGCGCTGCTTCCGCATCACGTTTGCAATCATCGCGACTATCGCCGGACAGGGCTGCACTGGCGCCAGCGGGGACGGGGAGGACCGCAACCGAAGGCGGCCGCCCGACGAGGACAGGCAGATCGCCGCAGTGATGCTGGCCTGCGAGGCAGCGCTGGTGACGGACATGCAGCGCGTCGTGACGAAGAAGCACAAGTATGGCGGCGGCGTGATGTGCGCGGCACCCGGCGATAACCTCGATACACTCACATTCACGAGCTATACGCCGGACACGGGCAGGCTCGTCGCGTTCGTGGAGGTAGTGAACGCGAATGACGGCTACGAGGACAATGGATTCAGGACGGGCCGGAACTGCATATACCTGAAGCCCAACGGCGAGCATACTCCGCAGTCCGTGGATGATCTGGAGGCGTTCATTACCTATCCAGGGGCGGGCGCGGTATGCCCTGGCAAGGCCATCAAAGGCCGCAAACTGGAGTTCGCTGCCAGCGACAGCATGGCGGCCGCCGATGTTCCCCCTGTCGTGCGGCTGGATATGAACTACGGCAGGCAGAACTTCTTCACGGGTCGTCGCACTGTGGTGTCCTTCAAGTGCCTTCCCCACCACTGGTGCCGGGTTTCCCGCAAAGAGGCTCTACCGCCCCTCAACGAGGGCTCGAATCCGCGCCAGGTCATAGCCGGCTGGTTCGACGAACAATATCTGAGTATGAAGGACGGGAACGAGCTTCGTCCGTCGGAAGTGTATGCGTCGATCTATCCCGTTCCGGGGCTCGATGCGCTCGTGCTGGACACCAAAAACTACCGGGAGTGGGTAAACGTTGCCGAGATCCGGTTCCGTGGCGAGGAGGACGTGGATGACGATGAAGCCCGAACCGTTCTCAAGCACTATACGCACAAATGGGGGTTCGACACGCGGACGGTAGTGATCGGGATGAAAGACGTTGTGACGATGCAGATGAGGTATGATTCCCTCACAGAGACGTTCGAAGCGCACTATGTTGTTGGGAACAACACAGGCGTCCCGCGCCCGGTGAAGTGGGTGACTGACAGTGTATCAATGCACATGCTGCGCATGCCGATCAGGTTCGCCGCGACGCGGTGGGCATGGGATGACAAGGACGAGTATGCGTGGGTCCGATGCCCTGCGGGATGCTGTTCGGTTACGGAGGTAGAATCGGGCCCGGTGCCAGGCATACCATCAGGCAAGTGATCATGGAAGAGGCGGGATCCCAGGCGAGACTGGCCGCGTCGATCGTGCGCGCGGTGCAGGAGGAGCTGCCGTCCTCGGAGGCGTCGGCCGAGCTCACGCGGTCGGTCGAGGCTACACTGCTGAGCGAAGCGCGGGCGAGTGAGCTGACGCTCGCGCGAGTGAGGGTATATTCGCTGACGGTATTCGTCGCGTTCTCGGTGATCGCGCTGTGGAATCCCGCCATCGCCGGCGTATCTGCTTTCCCGGTCAGTGCGGCAGTGGCTGGTGCGCTGTGGCTGACAATCAGCGCAGTGCTCCGTGTTGCTCTGGAGCGCGGACACTATCGGGGCTGGATGCGACGCGCCGTGCCCGCCATGGATGCACTGATTCTCACGAGCATCGTGTATCTGTTCGAGCGGGCCGTCACCGGTGACACCGACCCGCCCGGACTTCTCGTGGTCACGACGGGGGCATGCTCCCTGATCGCGTTTTCCGGATCACTCCGGCTGTCGCGGTCGGGCGCGCGGTTCACGACGATGGTCGCCGTAGTGGCGGCCATCATGGTATCGATGATCCAGCGGGCGGACACGGTCGACACCGTGTTCGTGGCGGCGGTAGTACTTGCAACCGGGATCCTGAGCAGCCGGCTTACGCGCATGATCCGGCGGGTCGTGACGGAGGAAGTCGTACGCAGCCGCCTGGAGAATCTCTATCACGACGCGCGCGAGGCGGCAAACGCGCGGGAGGATGTTCTCAAGATCGTGTCACACGACCTGCGCAATCCGTTGAGCACGATCGGCATGGCGGCGGACCTGATGCTCGAGCAGCCGCTGGATGAGGACCAGCGCGCGAAGAACCTGCGGATGATCCGGCGTGCGGGTGACAGGATGGACCGGCTGATTCATGACCTGCTGGACGTCGCCAAGCTGGAGGCCGGCCGCATCGCGATCGAGACGTCGAACGTAGAAGTGCAGGTGCTGCTGGACGACGCCGCGGAGCTGCTCACGCCGCTCGCCCGGGGCGCGGAGATCGACGTCGCCATCCGCGCGGATGACAATCTGCCGGAGATCTGGGTGGACCGGGACCGCATGCTGCAGGTGTTCTCGAACCTGGGCGGGAACGCCATCAAGTTCACGCCGCGCGGCGGTCAGATCACGCTTACAGCGTCGCGGCAGGGGGATGCGGTGCGGATGTGCGTAACGGATACGGGTCCCGGCATCCCGCGCGACGTGATGCAGCACATCTTCGCACCGTTCTGGCAGGCGACACGCTCCGACCGCCGCGGGCTCGGTCTCGGCCTCTCCATCGCGCGCTCGATCATCGAAGCGCACGGCGGCAGGATCGGCGTGGACAGCGAGCCCGGCAGCGGCTGCGAGTTCTGGTTTACGATCCCGGCGACACCGGCGTCGCAGGGAAGCGGCAGCTGAGCTTCGACCACGTCGGCATTGCCCGCTTGTCCTCCGCCTCACTCGTCAGCCAGATCGAGCCATCCGTCGTAATTGCCACCGATTCACCCTGGATCTGCGCGAGCGGCGACAGATCGAGCGTTACAGGCGTGACGCTCTGGTTCGTGACGAGAGCCTGTGCCGGGTAGAGATAGAGATGGCGATACGTCCGGATCGCGACCCATTCGCCGTCCGGGCTCGATGTCGCGGCCGTTACGCGGTCATTCTCGTCGGAGGGCTGGGGGAAGAGGTCGCGCACCTTCACGAGCGTGCCGCTCTCGCTGCCGGCCGGTGCGTCGAGACGGTACAGCGCGATGCCTGCGTGACGGCCCTTCGTTACGATGAAGATCTCGCGCGACGGCAGAACGAAAACCGATTCCGCATCCTGCGGCCCGTCCTCGTAGCGCATCGTGATCGTCGTCGGTGACACTTCGCCGACCGACGCCGCGGGTTCCGGAATGCGATAGAGGTGGATCGTCGAACGCGCCCGATCATTGTCGCCGATGTCCGCGATATACAGGCAGTGGCCGTCGTCGCACGGTCCGGACTCGATGTCCTCCCAGTCCACCGGCTTGACGCCCCTGACCTTCACACTGCGCAGCACTTCGCCGGTCGCGTCGAGCGCGTAGATCTCCGCACCATTGCCGCTGTCGTTGTGCGTCCAGAACGTGTTCGGCGTGTGCAGCCCGCGGGCTAGACCGCTCGTCTCGCGCACGGCCTCCGGCAGGAAATTGGACCGCTCCGCGATCGTGCACGTCACCGGCGCCTCCGGCGCGTTCGCGAGCTCCTGCGCTTCCGCGGCTCCTGCGCCTGCGATCAGCACTCCGAATGTTGCGGAAACGACCCCTGTCCTGAATGTCATGGAATTCTGCTCCGTCGAATGGACCCGCCACGGACTCTCCGCCCTTTCAGACCCATTTTGCAATATCCGGGCTCATCACTGCCTGTGATCGAGGCCCAGCTCCGCGGTTATGCTGAACGTAAGAATACTTTCCCGGAGCCCGCTCGACATGCCGAGACCTGCGCCAATCGTGTAGTTGATGGCTTTGCCGTTGCCGCTGCCTGCGTCCCGGAAGGACACGGAAGGCATCCAGACAACGTCGTCGGATTCGGCCGGGATGAGGACGCCCTGCGTCGTGTACCAGGAGTTCCTGCTGGAACTGGTCAGTCCGTATTGCAGGTAAGGCATCACCATGGCCGTGGAGGCCATGACGCCCGCTCCGAAGTCGGCACCCTCGCCGTTCGCCCGGACGGGCTGAAAGTACAGATCCGCGTAGGACGTCCGTGCCAGGATTTCGAGATCGTCCGGAATGCCGACGAATGGCAGCGAGAGCATCGGAACCTGGAGGCCGAAGGACGCGGCCCTCCCGTTATCACTCGAAACCCAGCCATGACGGGCTCCGCCATAAAGAACTGCGTAGATTTCGCCGTCGCTCGTGCCCGCGTCGCCCATGCCGGAGGTCGCGCCCACCATCAGCGAGCCGCTGGCCCCGGGGTCAACATGGGGTCCATGCAGGACCTGGGGCGCACAGGCCGTCGTCATGGCGACGGTCGCCAGGGCCAGAATACAGGGCAGAACCGTCAGGGAATGTGTTGCAGCAGTGTACTTCATGAGTGCCTCCGTTAAATGGATGGCTGAGCAT
>DASUXU010000132.1:0-20951 GCA_036377735.1 Longimicrobiales bacterium | reverse complement strand
GGAGCTTCGGCGAGCCGATCGCGATCTCGCTGCGCTTCGCCGTAACACCTTTCACGGATGTGAATGCGACGAGGGTATTGGCGCGATTCGCGAGCGTATCCACATCCACCCCGCGCAGCACTGCAAGCGAGTTACCCTCTTTCGACCACACTGCGCGCGTGTACTTCGCCTTCGCGTTGTCCAGCGTGCGCCGTGTCCCCGTCGCAAGATCAACCAGGTAGAGCCCGTTGCCGTCCATGTCTGCACCGTCGGTCGCATAGGCGAGCAGTGCACCCGGCTTGTTGAACGTGTGCCAGACAACACCGCCGATCAACTCGTCCCGTCCATTGCGAAGGTCGCGCAGAATGAGGTCCGCGCCCTCGTGCTTCGGCTTGGGCTCGGGCCGGTTCTTCTTCACTGCGAGATGCGACGACGTCTCTGCAAAGGCGAACGACGTCGCATCGTCCCATCCGACTTTCTCACCGGTGGTCAGGTCCATGAGCTCGACCCGCCGGATGACCGGCTTCTTGTCCTTTTCCGCCTTGTCGATGTCCTTGATCGTCGGTGCAACGCTGTACGCCACCCACCTGCCGTCGCCTGAAAACAATGGCCGTGATGCGCGCGCCACCACGTGCTCGCGTCCGCTGTCGATGTGCTTCACGTGCAGCTCGTCATCCTGCCGCACCTGCGTGTACGACCACGCCATCCACTGGCCGTCCGGCGAGAGTGCCGGCGAGGATATGGAGCGCCAGCGGGCGTAGTCGGCGATCGGCAGGGCGCCGGGCGCCCTGGGCGACGGTGCCGTGGCCGCGTCGGCCGGGGCGGTGACAGGTGTCGCATTCTGCGCGGCGGCCGGTGCCGCGAAGAGCACGAATGCAGCCGTGACGAGGCGGCGTCGGAGGAGCAGCGTTGCAATTCGCATGGTGTTATTGTGCGATGGGGTGAAGGTCGGGCTGGTGCCGAACGATAGACCGTCGAAATGGCAGACAGCAAGGCTGGGGACACGAAAACTACCTGCAGGCCATTGAGGCCGCCGACGGCCTCGGCTATATTCGGCCATCCTCCCCCCGGTCTGATTCAATAGAGACGACCCATGCGGCTCCGTCGCCCCGTTCCATTTCTTGTGGCGCTGATCGTCCCGTTCGTCGCGGCGTGCACCGGCAGTGATGCCGGCGATGCGACGACGCCGAAGGTCGCATCCTCGATCGAAGTGGTGTCCGGTACCGGCCAGACGGCCGCGGCGGCAAGTGCACTCTCTCAGCCGGTTGTCGCAGAAGTAACCGACCAGAACGGTGACGCGGTGGCGAACGCTACCGTCACCTGGGCGGCGACGGGCGGCGGTCACGCGAGTGCGGCTACGACATCGACGGGACCCGACGGCCGGACGCAGGTGACCTGGACGCTGGGCACGACAGCTGGCGCGCAGGCACTCACGGCGTCGACGGGGACGCTGAGTGCAGCGGCCGCTGCGACCGCGACACCCGGCGCGCCCGTGACGTTCTCGGTCGTGGGCGGCAGCGCGCAGAACGGCACGGTCGGATCGGCACTGGCGCAGCCGATCAGTGCGAAGGTCTCGGACGCATATGGCAACGGCATTCCCGGTATTGCCGTGACGTTCACGGCGGCGGCCGGCAGCGGCGCCGTCACGTCGCCTGTGCTCACGACGAACGCGCTCGGCCGTGCACAGACGATATGGACGCTGGGCACGACCGCCGGCGCGCAGTCCGTATCCGCGGCGGTGCCGGGATTGCCGGACATCACATTCAATGCGACGGCGGCTCCGGCGCTCGCGTCCGCGATGTCACTCACGCCCATTCCTGCGACGATCGCGACGGGCGACACGGTGCGTGCGTCGGGCGGCGGCACCGACACGTACGGCAACGCGACCACGCTGCCTGCGGTAGTATGGAGCTCGTCGAATCCCGCAGTGGCAACCGTGACGTCGACCGGGCTCATCCGGGGCATCTCGACGGGGAGTGCGCAGATCACGGCTACAGCGCTGGCAGTGGTGGGGCTGAGCGCAACCGTGAATGTGAACGTGAGCGGCCCGACCGTTCTGCCGTTCAACCTGGATATCGCGGGTGTCTACGTGACGCAGAGTACGCAGACGTTCGCGGGAGCGGTGCCGCTCGTGGCGGGACGTGACGGCCTGCTGCGCGTCTTCGCCCGCGCAAACCTCGCCAATACCGATACACCGTCCATCCGCGTCCGCATCTATCAGGGTGCGACACTCGTCGATACACGCATCGTCAATGCGACGCTGAGCTCGGTGCCCGTCTCAGTCAATGAAGGGGTGCTCGACGCGTCCTGGAACACGTACATCTTCGGTCACATGATCCAGCCGGGTATGCGCATTCTCGTCGACGTGGATCCGGCGAACCGCATCATGGAGTTCAACGAGGGCGACAACGTGTTCCCGTCGACCGGGACGCCGCTCGCGCTGGACGTCCGCACAATGGCGCCGCTCAGCGCGCGGTTCGTGCCCGTGCAGCAGCCGAACGCCACGACGGGCGACGTGACGGAAGCGAACAAGGCGACATTCACGACGCTCGCCGCGGCCATGTACCCGTTCGCGCAGATCGACGCGGACGTCCGCACGCCGTACAGCTTCGACAAGGTCCTGCCCTCCTCCTACGACACGATCTGGAACCGGCTGCTCTTCGAGCTCGAGGCGCTGCGCGTATCCGAGGGCAGCCAGCGCTTCTACTACGGCGTGATCAAACCGGATTACGCGTCGGGCGGTACGGGTCTGGGATTCGTCGGGAACGGCGGTCCGACCGGCCGCACCGCGATCGGTGTGGACTGGTCCAACTGGCGTGCAGAAACGGTCGCACACGAGTGGGGCCACAACTTCGGCCGGCGCCATGTCGCGTGCGGCGGGCCGTCCAATCCGGATCCCGGCTATCCCTATGCCGGCGGTACACTGGGTCATTACGGCTGGGACCGGCGCACGAACACACTGCGGCCGCTCAACGCGTCATTCGACATCATGTCGTACTGCCAGCCGTACTGGGTGAGCGACTACACGTACAACGCGGTGCTTACGTTCAACGGTGGCGGTGCGGTCACGACTGCCCGCTTCGCCGAGCCGTCCCTGCTGCTGTGGGGTCGCACGACGCCCGGCGGCGATGTCATCCTGGAGCCCGCCTTCGAGGTGACCGCCCCGCCGTCCATGCCTTCCGCCGGCGGGCGGTTCCGGATCGAGGCGACTGATGCCGCGGGAGCCCGCCTGCTCGACATGTCATTCGACGGAATGGAGATCGACCACACGGGCGCGCGCGCGTTCACGTGGGTGGTTCCGCTCTCGCGCCTGGGCGGCCGTGATGCAGCAACGATCCGGCTGACCAGTGGCGGCAGACAGGCGATCCAGCGCCGCGCTCCAGCGGCTGTTGCCGGCGGGAGCGCTGTGATGGCGGACGAAGTGCGCGCGACGCGCACAGCGGCAGGACGCGTACGTCTGCAGTGGAACGCCGCTCGGAACCCCGTGGTACTGGTGCGGGACGCGCGGACTGGACAGGTTCTCTCGTTCGCACGCGGTGGTGACCGCGTAATCACAGCGCCCGGCGCCGAGCTCGATGTTCAGCTTTCCGACGGTGTGCACAGCAGCAGCCGCAAAGTGAGAGTGCAGCAGTGATCAGGAATCTTTCGTATTCGAGGCTGGCGGCCTGCGCGGCTGTCGCAGTGATAGCACTCCCGGGCTGCATGTCGGCCGGCAATGGAACCAATGCCGAGGATGCGCCTGCCGTGCGGATGGAGGATGTACTGATCACGATCGAGCGGACCCCGTGCTTCGGCACCTGTCCGGTCTATACGCTTTCGCTGACCGGCGAAGGTGTGGTCACGTTCAATGGCACGCGGTTCACGCGCGTAACGGGCCTGGCGGTCGACACGGTCGCGGCCGACTCGGTCGCGGTCCTGCTGGACGAGATCCAGGCGGCCGGCTACTTCACCATGAAGGAAAACTACACGCCGTCACAGCCCGATGCGTGCGGCATGTACCATACGGACGCCCCGTCCGTCACTACCGCGGTGAAGACGAACACGCAGTCGAAACAGATCGTGAACTATCACGGCTGCAACGGCGCGCCGGCCGCCCTGCGTGCCGTGGAAGACGCCATCGACCGCGTCGCCAACACGAAGCAGTGGCTGAACCAGAACTAGAAGTCAGCTGTCGATCTGTACGGCAATGTTACGCCAGCGCCCCTGATTGAAGCGCAGCACACTGAGCCCGCAGCGCGTCGCGTGGCCGACCAGGATGGCGATCCAGATGTGGAGCGGCTGAAGCCCGTACGTTTGCTGAATCACGAAGCAGATGCCGAGCGGGATGATGACCTGCGAGATGATCGAGATGTAGAGCGGGCTCCGTGTGTCGCCCGTCCCCTGAAGCCCGCCCGTGTACGTCAGCGCAGTCGCAATGAAGATCCCGGACACGCTCAGAATCCGCAGGAGCTGCGTGCCGAGCTGAACGACGACCGGTTCGTGGAGGCCGAAGATCGCCAGCAGCTGAGCGGGGAAGAACAGGAAGAAGAAGCCGGCGAATGCGGCACCCGATACGGCAATGCGGGCCGCGGCGTGCACGGCGTCCGAAGCGCGCTGCGGGTTGCCGGCGCCGAGATTCTGCCCTGCCACGGACGCCGCCGCGCCCATCAGTCCGACTGACGTCCACGTGATGAAGCTGAAGAGCTGCGAGTACGAAACGGAAAACGCTGCCTGCGCCGCTGCGCTCTGCGCGAGTGACCCGATGAACGACAGCATGAGGACGCCGCCGATGTTCATGGCGATGCCCTGTATGCCGGTGGGCAGGCCGAAGCGGAAGAGCGCGCGGATGATCGACCAGTCCGGTCCCCAGCCGCCGCCGCGCGGAAACGATACGACCCACCCGCCGCGCCAGAGCCGGAACAGCGAATAGATCGCGACCAGGCCCGCGGCAATCACGGTGCCCATCGCGGCGCCGGCCGTACCGTAGGCGGGAACCGGACCAAGCCCGGAGATCAGGACGACATTGAGCGCGATGTTCAGCAGTGTCATCGCGATGCCGAGGATCATGGGCGTGCGCGAGTCGCCTGCAGACCGCAGCGCGCCCGCGAGCATGAAGAAGATCAGCATGCCGCTGCTGAACATGAACATGATGCGCAGGTAGGGCAGTGCTTCGGCTGTGACTTCCGGCGTCGCATTCACGAAATCGAGCAGCGTGGGCGCCAGGAAGTATCCAGCGGGCGCCATGATGCAGACGGAAATGAAGATGGCGGTGAGGAACGCCTGGTAGACCGTGCGGTCCACCTTGCTCTCTTCACCGGCGCCGGCGAAGCGCGAGACCAGTACGCTCATGCCGGTGAAGAGCGACGTGATGAAGACGATCACCACGATCCAGATCTGGGTGGAAACGCCGATCGCGGCGTTGCCGGTGAAGCCGACGAGGTGCCCGACCATGACGTGGTCGACGAGGCCCTGGAGACCGCCGATGATGTTGGTGAGCATGGCGGGCCACGCGAGCTTCCACACGGCCGCGCGGAGGGGTCCCTCGACGATCGAGCGGTCGTAGCGGCGGCTGGGCGGCGGGGTGGGACCAGCCGTCGGGGCCGGATCGGCCGGCGTGGCGGCTACCGGCGTGCCCGGTGCGGCAGTGGCTTCACTCATGTCGAATGCTCAGGGACCCCGCGCGATTCCGCAAGGTCGGCCCATCCCGCCATGTACCCGGACAACGGTTTCCGCGAGATTGGCGTCGAATTGCAGGTCCGACGTCGCCAGATATCCGTTCACATCAGGCCGAAAGAATGACGATGATCGCCAGCGCACCACGCCGGTTGCCGGGTGCCCTCTCCCTCCTGTTCCTCGTTCTTGCACTGCTCACTGCCGGCGCCTCGAAGGCGGCGGCGCAGACGGACGTGATCCGCGGCAAGGTCACGGGCATCGACGGCAAGGGTCTGCCGGGTGTGCGCGTGACCGCCACGTCGATCCCGGGCAACGTCACGCGGTCCGCAACGACGAACGGGTCTGGTAGCTTCCAGATCGCATTCCCGGGTGGCCCCGGTGACTACATCATGGGTTATAACCTGGTCGGCTTCTCCTACCGCCAGTTCCAGCTGAAGCGGCTCGCGGACGAGCAGGTCCTCATCGCCGACATACGGCTCGTCCCGGTTCAGCTCGAGGCGATCGTGGCGGTGGCACCGCAGCAGCAGCGCGTGAGCCGGTTCGCGCCGACGCCGGACATCAGCGGAACCGAGCGGGCCATCCAGCAGAGCACACTGACGGCGGACCAGCAGGGCGACATTGCCGCAATGGCGGCATCGCTGCCCGGTGTGGTACTGCTGCCCGGGCTGGACGGTGAGCCGGACCAGTTCTCCGTACTCGGACTCGACGGCGACCAGAACAGCACCACACTGAACGGGATGGAGTTCGGCGCGGACGGCCTGCCGCGCGATGCGGCCGTGTCGACATCGCTGTCGACGTCGCCGCTCGATCCGTCGCGCGGCGGGTTCAGCGGCGGCAACTTCAACATCAACTCGCGCGCCGGCTCGAACTTCCGCAGCCGTGGCATGAGCCTGGTCATGACCACGCCGCAGATGCAGTGGACGGATCGCGCGGCGCAGGCGCTGGGGCAGGACTACTCGAGCTTCTCGCTCGGCGGCATGGCGTCCGGCCCGATCAGCCTGAACAAGGCGTTCTACAACGTGTCGTGGCAGCTCGGCCGTCAGCAGCGCGACAACCAGACGCTGCTCGGTACGAGCGATCTGGGTCTGCAGACCGCGGGTGTCGCGAGTGATTCGGTAACACGCTTCATCGACATCCTCGGCGACCGCGGCGTCCCGATCAACGGCGGTCCGAACCGGTCGAACCGCCTGAGCGACAATGGCAGCCTGTTCGGCAGCGTGGACTACTCGCCGCCGTCGTCATCGTCGGGGCAATCGTTCAATCTCACGTTCAGCGGCGGCTGGCGGCGGCAGACACCCGTGAGCAGCGGCGCGACCATGCTGTCGTCCGCGGGCGGCGACCGCGCGGGCTGGAACGGCAGCGTCCAGACTCGTCACTCCGGATATCTCGGCCTGGTGCTGAGCGAGACGTCGCTCGGCTTCAACATGTCGCGCGATTACGGCGATCCGTATCTCTCGCTGCCGGGCGGTCGCGTCCGCGTGAACTCGCTGCTCGCGGACGGCGGCAACGGCGTGCAGTCGCTGACGTTCGGCGGCAACCAGAACCTGAACAGCACGTCGACCAGCCGCGGCGCGACACTGCAGAACAGCCTGTCCTGGTTCGACGACGCGAACAAGCACCGCTTCAAGCTGTTCTCGGAGCTGCAGTACAACGGCAGCGAGCAGGACCAGGGCAGCAACCTGCTCGGCACGTTCACGTACAACTCTCTCGCGGACCTCGAGGCGGGGATCCCGGCATCGTTCACGCGAACGCTGACGGAACAGCAGCGCTCGTCGAGCCAGCTCACGGGCGCAATCGGCATCGGCGACTCCTGGCGCTACACGCCGGACCTCCAGTTCCAGTACACGCTGCGCATGGACGCCGCGAAGTATCTGTCAGACCCGCGCTACAATCCGCTCGTCGATTCGACGTTCGGCGTTCGCAATGACCGGCTGCCGACGCCGATCACGTTCAGTCCGCGCGTGGGCTTCTCCTGGACCATGGGCACCGCCGCAGAGATCCCGGGCTTTGCCGGGGCGTTCCGCGCGCCGCGCGCCGTGATCCGCGGCAATGTCGGTGTGTACTCGAACAGCTCGAGCCTCGGCATGCTGGGCGGCGTGCTCGACAACACGGGTCTGCCGGACGGCATCCAGCAGATCAACTGCATCGGTCCAGCGGTCCCGACACCGGACTGGGCGACGTATGCAGCCGACCGCTCCGCGATCCCGACGGAGTGCGCGGACGGAACGTCTGGCACGATCTTCTCCAATTCGTCGCCGAACGTCTCGCTGTTCGCGAAGGACTACTCGCCGCAGAAGAGCCTGCGCTCCAACCTCTCGTGGAACGGCAGCATCCTCGACGCGCGGTTCAACCTGAACGTGGACGGCACGTACTCCTGGAACCTCAACCAGCAGCGCTCGGTCGATCTGAACTTCGATCCGACGTCGCGCTTCACACTGGACGACGGCCGGCCGGTCTTCGTACAGCAGTCGAGCATTGTCCCGGGAACGGGCGCCATTGCTTCGAGCGACGCCCGCCTTTCCTCCTCGTTTGCGCGCGTGACGGAGCTGCGCTCGGACCTCGAGTCGCGCTCGGCGCAGCTGACGCTGCGTCTGTCACCGATCCCGCGGACACCGACGAGATTCGGCTGGAGCGCGGCATACACGTACCAGAACATCCGCGAGCAGGTGTCCGGCTTCAACAGCACGTCCGGCAACCCGCTGGACGTGGAATGGGCCAGGTCCGGTCAGGGGCCGCACTCGTTCAACTACAGCCTGCGCTACAATTTCTTCGACGCGGTCAACGTGAGCTGGAACGGAACGATCCGCTCCGGCAGCGCGTTCACACCGACCGTAGCGGGTGACATCAACGGCGACGGCTACTCGAACGACCGCGCATTCATCTACGGCACGGACGATGTCGATCCGGAGGTTGCGGAGGGGATGACGCAGCTGCTCGCGAACGCGAACGACCGCACGAAGGACTGTCTGCAGAAGCAGCTCGGCCGGATCGCGGAGCGCAACAGCTGTCGCGGTCCGTGGACTTCGACGGCGTCACTCAATGTGACACTCGACCGTGCGAAGTTCCGCATGCCGCAACGGGCCGAGATCTCCTTCTCGCTGTCCAACCCGCTCGGCGCAGCGGACCTGGTCGCGAACGGGTCGGGCAACCTGAAGGGCTGGGGCCAGACGGCATTCCCGGACCAGTCGCTGCTCTACGTTCGCGGTTACAACACCGTGAGCAACCGCTACGAGTACGAGGTCAATCAGCGCTTCGGCGCGACGCGGCCGCAGTTCATGACGCTGCGCTCGCCGGTGACGCTCACGGCCAGCATGCGTTTCGACCTCGGCCCGACGCGCGAGGAGCAGAGCCTGATGCAGCAGCTGAACTCGGGCCGCTCGCAGCCGGGCAGCCGTCTCCCGGAGCAGTTCTTCCGGCAGATCGGCAGCAGCAGCCTGAACAACCCGATGTCGACGATCCTGCGGTCGCAGGACTCGCTCAAGCTGACTGCTCTCCAGGCGGACAGCATTGCGTCGATGAATCGCAGGTACACGTACCGCGCGGACTCGCTGTGGACGCCGGTGGCGCAGTATCACGCCGCACTCCCGGTCGACTTCGACGAGGACGCCGCATACGACCGTTACATCCAGGCGAGGCGCGCGCAGATCGGCATGCTGACGGAGCTGTCGGTTGCGATCCGTGACCTTCTGGAGCCGGAGCAGCTCCGCAAGCTGCCGACGTTCGTCACCAACATGCTCGATCCCCGATACCTCGCCCTGGTGCGGGACGGTACCGGGATGTACGTCGGGACGGGTGGCAGCCCCGGCTTCTTCTTCGGCGGTGGCGACATGATGGTGACCGAGATGGTAGTCGGCGGGGCCATGGCAGTGAGGATCATGCAATGAGGAATATGATGAAGAGCACCTGCACTGCGATCGCATTCGCAGCCGCCGTCGCGTGTATTCCGTCCGCCGCACGCGGTCAGACCGACCCTGCCGCGCGGCCCGACAGTACGCCCCGCGGTCCGACAGTGGGCCCGCCGATCCAGAGGATCGCGACTGCATCTGCGGTCTCGACGGAATTGCTCGGCTCGATCACGAGCGTGCGCGAGCTGCCGGACGGCCGCGTACTCGTCAATGACGGCACCCGCCGGCGCCTGCTGCTGATGGATACGACGCTGTCGAAGTTCGAGATCGTGCTCGACTCGCTCAGCACCATCTACAACACATATGGAACGCGGCCGGGCGCGCTGATCCCGTATCCGGGGGATACCACGCTGTTCCTGGATCCAGCATCGCTGTCGATGCTGGTGCTCGATCCGAACGGCAAGGTCGCGCGTGTCCGCTCCGTGTGGCGTGCGGAGGATGTGCCCTACCTCACGAACAATATCTACGGCTATCCGGGCATCGGTCCGGACGGCCGCATCGTCTATCGCGTGCGCGCCGTCCCAGACCGCGGCTTCGCGATCCAGTCATCGGGCGTGCCCTACATCCCGCCGGATCCCGACTCGGCGTTCATCGTGTCGGTAGACCTGAGCACCCGTCGCCTGGATACGCTGGGTGTGATCCGGATTCCGAAGAACGAGATGCGCATCCGCTCGATGGGCGACCAGGGCGGTTTCACGGTCGACCAGGTCGTGAACCCGATGCCGATGACGGACGACTGGGCTGTGCTGCCCGATCGGCGGGTCGCGTTCATCCGCGGCACCGACTACCGCATCGACTACCTGAATCCTGACGGTACCTGGAGCTCGTCGCAGAAGCTGCCGTTCGAGTGGACCCGTCTGCTCGATGAGGACAAGGAGCGGATGGTGGACTCGGTGCGCGTGGCGCAGCAGAAGGCCGCCGCGATGCAGTACATCACGCAGGTCATCCGCTGGGTGAACATGTACAATGGCAACTACCCGGAGGGCTTTGCGGTGCCCGACGGTTACACCATGCCGCCCGGCATCCCGCGCGACTGGATCCTGCCGACCGGACTCAAGTTCCCGGAGAACTATCAGTACGCGTGTGCGCCGGGCGAGACGCCCGGTGCGGCCGGACCTCCGGGCATGCAGACGCAGGTGCGTGAGGCTGCGGGCGCTGCAGTGATGGGCGGCGCGTCCGGCATGACCGTGGTCACGCGCGGCGAGGCGGGTTCGGCGCCGATACGGACGGAAGGGCCGGCCGGCGGAAGGGCTGCGGGTCCGCCGGGTGCGGCCGGCTGTCTGCCGGCACCGGTCGTGGGTGGCGGCGGCTTCACGCCACCGCCGCCGACCGTGCGGCCGGTCGTGATTCTCGACGCCGAGCAGCTGCCGGACTACAAGCCGCCGTTCTCGACGAACGCCGTGCGTGCCGACGAGGATGGCAACCTGTGGGTCCGGACGAACCCGCCGAATCCGGTTCCCGGCGGCCCGGTCTACGACATCATCAGCAGTGAGGGCCAGCTCGTGAACCGGCTGCAGCTTCCGCCGGGCTACACGATCGTGGGCTTCGGCAAGGGCAAGATCGTGTATCTCTCGATGCGCGATACTACCGGAATCCACCTGGCGCGCGTCCGGCTGCGCTGACCGAAAAGTACGGCTCGTCCCTGCCGCAGCGGGGACGAGTCCGCGGCCGGCTGTCCAGCGCGCGGCGGCCGGCCGCGCTTCCGCCGTCGCCCGAAAGAAAACCTTTGCCTTTCCCGCCGGACCGCCTCTACAATTGCCAGTCGACCGAACCGTCCGCACGTCGATCTGCGCCCCACTCCAATCATCGAGGTTCCATGTCCTACCGTCTGCCTGCACTTCTGTGCGCGGCCATGGCACTGGCCGCCCCGTTCACCAACCTGGCTGCACAGGATCCCAAGCCGCCGACCGCGGCCGAGCTCGCCACCGAGGTGGGTTTCGATCCGAACACGCTGATCGACACACTGCCCAACGGCCTGCGCTACTACATCCGCGAGAACCGGTATCCCGCGAAGCGAGCGGAGCTGCGTCTCGCGGTAAAGGTCGGATCGGTGATGGAGGACCAGGACCAGCTCGGTCTCGCACACTTCACGGAGCACATGGCGTTCAACGGCACGGAGCGCTTCCCGAAGCAGGACATCGTGCACTACCTGCAGTCGATCGGCTCGCGCTTCGGACCGGACGTCAACGCATACACGAGCTTCGACGAGACCGTCTACATGCTGTCGGTGCCGACGGACACGGGAACGTTCCTCACGAAGGGCATCGACATCCTGAGCGAGTGGGCGCATGCGCAGACGTTCGCGCCCGAGGAAGTGGACGCCGAGCGCGGCGTCGTGATCGAGGAGTGGCGTCTCCGGCGGGGTGCGGGTGCGCGCATGCAGGACAAGCAGTTCCCGGTGCTGCTGAAGGGATCGCAGTACGCGACCCGGCTGCCGATCGGCGACGCTGATTATCTGAAGGTGTTCCCGGCCGAGGCCGCGAAGCGCTTCTACAGGGACTGGTACCGGCCGGACCTCATGGCGGTTGTCGCGGTGGGTGACTTCGACAAGCTCGAAGTCGAGAAGATGATCATCGAGCGGTTCGGCAGGCTGAAGAATCCCACGCCGTCCCGTCCGCGCACGCAGTTCCCGGTGCCGGCGCACAAGGAGACGTATGCCGTAGTCGCAACCGACCCTGAAGCGACGAACTCGACGGTCGTCATGTACAGCCTGCTGCCGCCCCGCGAGCAGAGGACGATCGGCTACGTGCGCGACCTCATGGTGCAGCGGCTGTATCTTGCGATGCTGAACGCGCGCCTCGGCGAGATCGCGCAGAAGCCCGACGCGCCCTTCGTCTTCGCATCGATGGGCCGCGGCTACTTCGTGCAGACGGCCGATGCATTCACGCTCGGCGCGGGTGTGAAGCCCGGCGGCATCCTGCCGGGGTTCGAGGCGGCGCTGACGGAGTCCGAGCGCGCATCGCGTTTCGGCTTCAACCAGAGCGAGCTGGACCGGGCGCGGACCAACAGCCTGAAGAGCTGGGAGAACCTGTATGCCACGCGCGATCAGCGTCCATCGCTCTCCCGCGCGGACGAGCTGATCCGTCATTTCCTGCAGGAGGAGTTCGTTCCCGGCACGGTCGGCGAGTACGAACTCTACAGGAAGTACATGCCGGGGATCACGCTGGCGGAAGTGAACGCCTTCGCGAAGCAGTATCCGCCCGCGGACAGCCGCGTGATCATGGCGAGTGCGCCGGCCAAGGAGGGCGTATCAGTCCCCACCGAAGCTCAGCTCCTGGCCGTATACGACGCGGTCAAGGCGAAGAAGCTCGAGCCGTACGTCGACAAGGTATCGGCAGCGCCGCTCATCGCGAAGGCGCCGGTGAAGGGCAGGGTCACGGCGACGAGCGCGATCCCGGAGATCGGCGTGACCGAGTGGACACTGTCCAACGGCGTGCGCGTGATCCTGAAGCCGACGGACTACAAGGTGGACGAGGTGGTGATGTACGGCACGAGCCCGGGCGGCTCGTCGCTGGTGAGTGACGAGGAATACGTGAATGCGCAGTACGCGATCTCGGCCGTAACCACGGGCGGCCTGGGCGAGTTCAGTGCGACGGACCTGAGCAAGAAGCTGACGGGCAAGACCGCGAACCTGTTCCCCATGATCTCCGCGCGGTCCGAGGGTGTGAGCGGCAGCTCGTCGGCAGACGATGTCGAGACGCTCATGCAGCTCGTGTATCTGCGGTTCACCGCACCGCGCGCAGACGCCAGCGCGTTCGAGGCGTTCCGCCAGGGTCAGAAGGCGATGCTCGCGAACCGCTCGGCCAGCCCGATGGTCGCGTTCCTCGACACGATCAGTGTCACCATGTCCGGCCACCACCCGCGCGCACAGCCGGCGACGGCAGAGCGCATCGAGCAGATCGATCTGCAGAAGGCGTTCGCCATCTACAGGGAGCGGTTTGCCGACGCCAGCGACTTCACGTTCTTCATTGTAGGCGACTTCTCGCTCGAGTCGATCCGGCCACTGGTGGAGACGTACCTGGGCGGACTGCCGTCGCTCAACCGGAAGGAAGCCCCCCGTACGATCGACATGCGGCCGCCGACGGGTGTAGTCGAGAAGACAGTGCGGAAGGGAACGGAACCGCAGAGCCAGACCCTGATCGCCTTCAACGGCCCGTTCCAGTACAGCGCCGAGGAGCGCTACGTGATGTCGAGCATGGCGGAGATCCTGCAGAACCGGCTGCTGGACAAGCTGCGCGAGGAGCTGGGCGGCACGTACAGCGTGAGCGCGAGTGCGAGCGGCTCGCGGGACGAGCCCCGCACGTACAACGCGGTCGTGCAGTTCGGCAGTGCGCCGGATCGAGCAGACGAGCTCACGCGCGCGATCTTCGAGGAGGTCGAGCTGCTCAAGCGTGAGGGGCCTACCGAAGCCGATCTCGTCAAGGTGAAGGAAGCGCAGCGCCGCTCGCGCGAGCTCGGGCTCAGGCAGAACTCGTTCTGGACGGGCCAGCTGTCGTCTGCATACACGTACGGCGACGACCCGCGGGACATCCTGAAATATGACGACCTGATAAATGGCCTGACCGCGGCCGATATCCGGGATGCCGCGGCGAAGTACCTGCGCGCGGACAACTACGTGCGCGTCACCCTGCTGCCGACGACGCCCATCCAGTAGCAGGCGTCCGCGCGTACGGCGCGTCACTCGGATCGCCCCCCGGTTTGACATCGTCAGGCCGGGGGGTGTTCTTTTCCGGCATGCAGAACATCGTACTGAAGCTCATCATCTTCGATTTCGACGGTACGCTCGCCGACTCGTTCCCGTGGTTCACCCGCGTTCTGAACGACGTGGCCGACCGCTACCGCTTCAAGCGCATCGAGCCGCACGAGGTGGAGCTGCTGCGCGGTTTCAGTGGACGGCAGGTAATGAAGCACCTGCGCGCGTCGCCATGGAAGGTGCCGTTCATTGCGGCGCACATGCGCCGGCTGAAGGCGCGGGACATCGACCAGGTGTCGCTCTTCGACGGCGTGCCGACAATGCTTCGACAACTTTCCGATGCCGGCTTCAAGCTCGCGATCGTCAGCTCGAATGCGTTGGAAAACGTGCGGCACGTCCTGGGCGATGAGAATGCGGCGCTGATCGATCATTACGAGTGCGGCGTGTCGATCTTCGGCAAGAAGTCGCGGTTTCTGAAGCTGCTGAAGGCGACGTCGGTCGCGCCCGCCGCGGCACTCTCGATCGGCGACGAGATCCGGGACGCCGAAGCATCGCGGGCCGCCGGAATCCCGTTTGCCGCCGTATCCTGGGGTTATACGACGCCGGCCGCGCTCATGGCGCAGAAGCCGGCCGTGATGTTCAGGTCGATGGCGGAGATTGCCGCGTTCGCGTCGCGCGGCGGCGTGCAATCAGATAGAACGGCACACTGAGCGCAAACATCAGCAGAGCGCGCAGGCTGTTCGCGCGGTCGCTCATCGCGGCGGCCACCAGGAATGCGACGGAGCCCGCGAGCGCGACGCCCGTCGTCCATGGGAATCCGGGGATACGGAACGGCCGCTTCGCATCCGGCTCCCGCCGTCGCAGTGCGAACACGGCGGTGAACGCGAGCACGTAGTTCGCCACGAAGAAGAATGCCAGAATGGCGAGCAGGCTGTCGAAGCTGTTCGTCGCAATCAGCAGCAGGCTGAGCAGTGTCACGCCCACGAGTGACGGAACGGGCGTTCCGCCGCTGTTGACGCTGTCGAACACCGCCGGCATCATGCCGTCGCGGCTCATGGCATACGGCACGCGCGAGGCCATCAGCATGAGCGCGTTCACGGTCGCGACCAGGGAGATGATCATCAGCACGCGCACCGCCGTCGCACCATTGCTGCCGAAGATACGCGCAGCCGCCGTCGCAGCCACGAACGGGTCGCCGGCCATTTCACCGATCGGCACCACACGCAGGAACGCGATGTTGAGGGCGAGGTAGATGGCGAGGACCAGGAGGACGCCGCCGATCATCGAGCGCGGTATGTCGCGCGCCGGGTCCTTCACCTCTTCCGCGAAGTACAGCGGGCCGGTCCAGCCGTCGTATGTGTAGATGGCCGATTGCAGCGCGAGCACGAGTGCGCCGATGAATGCGACACCGGTGGGGATTGCTTCTGCGGCTTTGTTCGCCGCGTGTGCGGCCGTCCCGGGAGCCGTGGCCGTTGCCGCCGTTGCCGCCGTCGTCGCTGCGTCCGCGCCGAGGATGAGTGCGGCGACCGCCAGTGCGATCAGCGCAACCGCCTTGAGCAGGCTCGTGATGCGCTGCGCGGCGTCGCCGATGCGGATGCCGCGCCACTGGAGCAGTGTGAAGAAGATGATGACGCCGGCCGCGGTGAGCTTCTGATGTCCGTCGAGCGGCGGAATGAGCGGGCCGGCGTATTCGCCGAGCACGATGGCGACCGCGGAAACGCTGCCGGTCGTCGCAACCCAGTCGGTCCAGCCGGTCGTGAACCCCGCGGCGGGGCCGAGTCCACGCCGGACGTAGGGGTACAGACCGCCGGATTGCGGGTACTGCGCGCCCAGCTCCGCCAGCGACAGTGCGCCGAGCAGAGCGTACAGCGCGCCGACGATCCAGACCGCCATGAAGAGCGGGACGGAGGGCAGGTGCGTGGCGATCTCGCCGGGCGTGCGCAGAATGCCCATGCCGATCGTGTTGCCCACCAGCACCGCGAGACCGAACGCGACGCCGAGGACCTGCAGCAGCCCCCGCTCCCTGGATTTCATGCGTCCAAGGATATGCCGGGGAGGCGAGCCATGCGATGGTTTTGTTTTGTCGCGCTCACGTGTCTCGGCATTGCTGCGTGTGACATGGGCGCGTCAGCGGGCGGTGGGTCTGCACACGGCGGTGCGGCAGCCGGCGGTGTGCCGGGCGCCGCCGCGGCCGCACCGACGCGCGGTCTCGACAGCGCACTGCTCGCACAGGCGTACGACAGTGCCGCGACGATGCCGCGTCTGCGCAGCCTGCTGGTCGCGCGCCACGGCGAAATCCTGCGCGAGGCATACTTCAACGGTGCGACGGCGGACACGCGCGCCAACATCAAGTCCGCATCGAAGAGCATCATCTGGGCGCTGGTCGGCATTGCAATCGCGGAGGGGAAGCTCGAGGGTACGTCGCAGCGGATTGCGCCGTTCTTTTCCGCAGATGCCGGTGCCAACCCGGACCCTCGCCTCCAGGCCATCACGATCGGCAACCTGCTGTCGATGCAGTCCGGTCTCGAGCCGACATCGTTCGGCAACTACGGCGAATGGGTGTCGAGCCGGAACTGGGTGCGGTACGTCCTCACCCGGCCGTTCGTCGACGACCCCGGCGGCCGCATGCTGTACAGCACCGGCAGCACGCACCTGCTGTCGGCCATCCTCACGAAGGCGACGGGAATGAGCACGCTGGCCTATGCGCGTTCGCGCCTCTTCCAGCCGCTCGGCATCGACCTCGCCGGGTGGACGACCGACCCGCAGGGCATCTATTTCGGCGGCAACGAAATGCGACTCCGGCCGCGCGAGCTCTTGAGATTTGCGGAGCTGTACCGTGACGGCGGCGCGCTCGAAGGGCGGCAGATCATCCCGGCGGCGTGGGTCGACAGCTCCCGGGTGCGCCGGACGTCGTCGCCCTACAATGGCCATGGATACGGCTACGGCTGGTGGCAGCGCTATGGCCGGAACCACCAGGTGTTCTTCGCCTGGGGCTATGGGGGCCAGTATGCGTTCGTCGTGCCGGATCTCGAGCTGACCGTGGTCACGACGTCGGACGCGGTGTCGCCGCGCGAAGGCGACCACAACGGCGCGATTCACGGCCTGCTCACGCAGCTGCTGATACCAGCGGCGGAAAAGGGCGGCCCATAGCGGCCGGCGGGTGGCGCGTTCTACTATGGACAGGTCATCTGTGGACAAATCGTCTGCGGACAGATCGTCGGTGGACAGATCGTCACGCCGTGCAGATCGCCGTCCCGGCCACCCGTCGATGAGGAGGTCTCACATGAGCGCAACGATGCCGACCCGCGCAGCTCTTCTGGCGACCCTCGTGCTCGGTGCGTGCAGCGCGGGCATCGGCAATGGCGGCACGGCGATCGTGCAGGCGGGTGCGCCGGGTGAGCCGAGCCGGCCCGTCCAACGCTCCGCGCCCGCGATCCGCGCCGCCTACACACCTGCCGACGTGCGCTTCATGCAGGACATGATCGTGCACCACATGCAGGCCGTGCACATGACAGAGCTGGCGGAGCAGCGCGCCACGCGCGACGACGTGCGCACGCTGTCCCGCCGCATCGCGGCGTCGCAATCGGGAGAGATCGACCTGATGGAGCGCTGGCTGACCGCGCGCGGAGAGCCGGTGAGTGCGGCGTCGAAGGATGGCGGCCACGCGCACATGCCGGGAATGCTCACACCGGCGGAAATGGATCTGCTCGAGCGCGCGTCCGGCGTCGCATTCGACAGGTTGCTCCTGGAATCGATGATCAGACATCACCAGGGCGCGCTCACCATGGTGGCCGGCCTGCGTGCGCGTGATAATTCCGGCGTGGAGCCGGAGCTGCACCAGTTCCTGTCGAGCGTGGACACCGACCAGCGCGCCGAGCTTGCACGCATGCGCGCGCTGCTGGGGCGGGACTTCAAACAGGTGAGGCCGTGAAATGAGAATGGATATGCGACTGCTGCTGGGCGCATCACTCCTCGCCGTGACTGCATGTGCGTCTTCCAATTCGTCCGCTGTCCGCGCGGGCCGCGCCGATCTGCGCGCTGCACTGCGCGGCGGATGGATGGATGCGGCGAGTGCCATCAACGGCATGACGCTCGTGGCGAGCCGACCGCGGCCGGAAGGGTTCTTCGATGCGAAGGATCCCGGCAACATCCTGCTTGCGAACAGTGACATGGCGTTCAGCGGCGGAACCCTGTTCATGGGCAGCTTCCACGGCTTCCAGGTCTGGGACGTCAGCAATCCGTCCAGTCCGCGCAACCGCACGTCGGTCGTATGTCCCGGTGGCCAGGGTGACGTGTCCGTGCACGGCAGCCTGCTGTTCATGTCGGTCGAGATGCCGAACGGCCGCATCGACTGCGGCACGCAGGGCAGCATGTCCGATCCGGTGAGTGCGGAGCGGTTCCTCGGCGTGCGCATCTTCGACATCTCGAACCTCGACGCACCGCGCCAGGTGGCGGCGGTGCAGACGTGCCGCGGGTCGCATACGCACACGCTCGTCACCGATCCGCGCGATCCAGCGAATGTCTACATCTACGTCTCCGGCACGAGCGGTGTGCGGCCGGCGAGCGAGCTTGCGGGCTGCTCGGGCGGCATGCCGGATCAGAACCCGAACACCGCGCAGTTCCGCATCGAAGTAATACAGGTGCCGGTCGCATCGCCGGAACGCGCGAAGATCGTCAACGCGCCGCGGATCTTCGCAGATGCACGCACCGGCAACGCCGCGGGCCTGTGGTCGGGTGGCACGCACGGGCCCGGCACACAGACGACCGAGGCCACGGACCAGTGCCACGACATCACGGTCTTCCCCGAGATCGGCCTGGCCGGCGGCGCGTGCTCAGGCAACGGGATCCTGCTCGACATCTCGAATCCCGCGAGTCCAGTGCGTGTCGACGAGGTGACCGACCCGAACTTCGCATACTGGCACTCGGCGACGTTCAATAATGACGGCTCGAAACTGATCTTCACCGACGAGTGGGGCGGCGGTGTCCAGGCGAGGTGCCGGGCGCAGGACCGGAAGACCTGGGGTGCCGACGCCATCTTCGATCTGCGGGACCGCAACCTGACTCAGCGAGGATACTACAAGCTGCCGGTCGTTCAGTCAGAGAAGGAAAACTGCGTCGCACACAACGGGTCGATCATCCCCGTGCCCGGTCGCGACATCATGGTGCAGGCCTGGTACCAGGGTGGCATCTCGGTCTTCGACTTCACCGACGCCGCGAATCCAGTCGAGATCGCGTTCTTCGACCGCGGCCCCGTCGACCCGAAGAACCTCGCGCTCGGCGGCTTCTGGTCGGCGTACTGGTACAACGGCCACATCTATGGCTCCGAGATCGGCCGCGGCCTCGACATCCTGGCTCTGTCGCCGACGACACACCTGTCGCAGAACGAGATCGACGCGGCCGCGCTCGCACGTGTGGATCATTTCAATCCGCAGACGCAGGTGCGCTATACATGGCCGGCGCACATCA
Organism: Longimicrobiales bacterium; assembly: GCA_036377735.1. Lineage (GTDB taxonomy): Bacteria > Gemmatimonadota > Gemmatimonadetes > Longimicrobiales > RSA9 > DASUXU01. Next base: position 1,256 of record DASUXU010000132.1, on the reverse strand, counting down.
CCGTTGCGCGCGCATACCTCGACCAGATCATGCGCGCCCGCGGCATCCCCGCCGATCGCAGTGCCTCCATTGCAAGCGAAATGGAACGCGCCGACCGCCTCACCGACGCCGCGTCGCGCCGCGCGGCACTGGCGCGCGTGGCGGATACCGTCGACAGCGTCGCCACTGGCGCCGCCGGCGACGTCCGGGCAAAGCTCGGCAGCCTCGCCGCGACGTTAAGGGGCATGTGACTTACACTTACGGACCACCCTTCGGTGCTTCGGACTTGACCCTTCCGGCTATCCTCTGGTCAGAAGCGTCTGCGGCCTTGCAGCCCGAACCCCGAATTCCGCCCGCGGCAGAGCAGCTCCAGGCAGAAATGCATCTGCGAGGACCTCGCTAACCGCGTTTTCCGTTGTGGCGAGCCCGGAATCGGCCGCGCATGGTGAAGGATACCGCGAAAGCGGGGCGCTTCCATGGCGATCCGGGCCAATTCCGACACATCGAAGGGTGGTCCGGATCACTTCGCCAGGGTGATGTGGTAGACGGTCTGCTGGCGTTCCATCATGATCATGACGCGGCCCTCGCTCTTGAGCTGCTGCAGCACGCGGCCGAGGACGGCCTGCAGCTCCGCGCCTCGCAGCCGGGCGGTCTCGACGACCATCGAGTCGGCCATCAGGCGCGCCTCAGGCGGCAGAGCAATCAAGGAGCTGTCGACGGGTGGCGCGTATCGGCGGTACGCGATGTCGAGCGTGGTGCCGAACTCGTGGGCACTGACGATCTTCGACGCGTTGCGGTTCGCGCGCCGCAGCTTTGCCTGCTTCTCCGGTGTGCGCAGTACTGACGTGATGTCGAGGCGGTAGCGCGGCACGCCGAGCGAGTCGAGCCGTGCCTGGAAGCGGCGGCCAATCTCCTCGAGCAGCGAGCGCGTCGCCGGCGTGACGTAAGGCACGGAGTAGTCGAGGTCGCGGACGATCCAGTACTGCGTGGTGTCGGGCAGCCGGACGAGGCGGCCACTGGCGATGCTGGACTCCGTGCCGCCCGGGACGCGGACGCCGAGCGCCTGGGCACGCGCGATCTGCACCGCGTTCACATCCTTCCGCAGTGCGGCGCGCTCCGTGCGCGACAGGGCGGGCACACGGCGGAGCTGGTGGTCGATGGAGTCGACGTGCTGCGTCAGCCGCTCCTGCAGCGCCGCCATGTCGACCGGCGCGGCGGCCGGAGCAGCCGATGTCGCCGATGCATCGGCAGACACCGCCGAGCCAGCCGACCCGGCA
>DASUXU010000131.1:0-13863 GCA_036377735.1 Longimicrobiales bacterium | reverse complement strand
GATCGTCATCATCAAGCTCGCGGTGGTCCTGCTCTTCATCGGCTTCGGTGCGGCCTACGTGAACCGCGCGAACTGGACACCGTTCATTCCCGCTAACGAAGGCGCGGGTCTCTACGGCTGGAGCGGCATCGTCCGCGGCGCCGCCGTCGTGTTCTTCGCGTACATCGGGTTCGACGCGGTGTCGACCGCAGCGCAGGAGGCGAAGAATCCTCAGCGCGACATGCCCATCGGCATTCTAGCCTCACTCGCGATCTGTACGCTGCTCTACATTGTCGTTTCGCTGGTACTGACCGGTATCGTGCCGTTCCGCCTGCTCAACGTGGCGGACCCGATCGCGGTCGGCATCGACGCTACGGGCATGAGCTGGCTGCGGCCGATCATCAAGATGGGCGCGATCGCGGGTCTCTCGAGCGTAATTCTCGTAATGCTGCTGGCCCAGCCGCGCATCTTCTACTCCATGGCGCGTGACGGTCTGCTGCCGGACATGTTCGCCAAGATCCACCCGAAGTTCCGCACGCCCCATGTCACGACCATCCTGACCGGTATCCTGGTCTCTATCGCGGCCGGCCTGCTCCCGATCGATACGCTGGCTCACATGGTGTCGATTGGTACGCTCTTCGCCTTCGCCGTCGTCTGTGCCGGCACCATGGTGCTGCGCCGGACGAATCCCGAAATGGACCGGCCGTTCCGCACGCCGCTCGTTCCGCTGGTCCCGATTCTCGGCGTGCTGTCCTGCGTCTTCCTCATGGCCTATCTGCCCGGGGTCACCTGGATCCGCCTCGGCGTATGGCTCGCACTCGGTCTGCTGATCTATTTCTTCTTCGGGCGCAGAAACGCCGAAGCGGTGCGCGCGTCGGGCCGCAACCTGGCGCCGCCCGAGATCGATATTTCAGGACACCACTGAGTATCCGTTACGCAGAAAAACAGGAGGCCGGATCCCGATGGGGTCCGGCCTCTTCTGCATCGCACGGCATATGTATGCGACGGCATTCAGGCGGTTGCGGCATCCTGCGCTGCACCAGCACGCGCCGCAGTGCCGATGGACGTGAGGTCCACGGTAAAGCGGGTGCCCTGGCCGTACGTGCTCTCCACCGTGATATCGCCCTGCAGGAGCGCCAGCAGCTTGCGCGTGATTGACAGGCCCAGGCCCGTGCCGCCGAACTCCTTCGTGTGTGACTGATCGACCTGCCGGAAATCGTCGAAGATTGCCTGGAGATCCTGCGGCTTGATGCCGATGCCCGTGTCCTCGACCACGAACCGCGCACGGTCCGGCGCCGGCATGGTCACCGAAATCGTGACCCGGCCTTCGGCTGTGAATTTGATCGCATTCGACAGCAGGTTCAACAGCACCTGCTTGACCTTCGTGCGGTCGGTGTTGATCGGGTCGATATCGCCTTCGACGTACGTTTCGAACGCGATGTTCTTCTGGCGCGTCATTGGGCGTATTGCTTCCGCCACTTCCGAGATGATGTCCTGGAGCGATACGTACTCCAGGTGCAGCGGCATCTTCCCCGCCTCGATCTTCGACAGGTCGAGGATGTCATTGATCAGCTCGAGCAGGTGCTGGCTCGTGCTGTACGTCTTCGCCAGCGCCTCATCCTGCTGGTCCGTCAGCTCGCCGTAGATCCGCTCCCGCATCAGCGATGTGTAGCCTACGATCACGTTGATCGGCGTCCGCAGCTCGTGGCTCATGTTCGCCAGGAACTCACTCTTCAGGCGGGATGCCTTCTGCAGCTCGTAGGACTGCCATTCCAGCCGCTGATTGCGCTCTTCCAGCTCCACCGTTGCACGACGGATGCGGTCCTCCAGCTGGTCGTTGAGCTGCTGCAGCTCGCGCGCGAGCCGCTCGTTTTCTTCCGACTGCGTCAGGTCGTGCAGTACGCTCACGATCGCGGTCGGCTCGCCGCGCGCGTTGAAGATCTTGCTGCTCGCCACTTCGGCCGGAAACTCCTCACGGGTGTCCGGATCCACGACGATGATCCGCTCGACGTGGCGGTAGTCGTTACGCAGCAGGAAGTTGCTGATGAGCGTCGTGAACCGCGTATCATTGGACTGGATCAGGTGCTGCGTCGTACTGTCCGTCACCACCGGTCCGGACGTGGACACGAACAGGCGGTCCGCCTGTGAGTTCATGAGGATGATGTTCGAGTGCTCATCCGTGACCAGGATCGGGTCACTGACGTTCTCGAGAATCATGTTCAGCCGGTCACGTTCCTGCCTCGCCTCATGTTCGGCAACGCGCGACCGCTTGTACTGCACCTCCACCTCACCCACCGCATGCTTGAGGTCGGTGATGTCGCGCAACACCGAGATCATGTCCGTGCTGTCGCCGAGGGGGATCGAGAGCACCTCGAAGAGCAGGTCGCTGCCTTCAGCGGTATCGACGAGATTCAGCTCACGCGTCGCGCGCCCCTGCCCGACCACTGATTCCGTGAGGAACGCTGCAAACAGGAGGTTGTTCATCTGCACCGCGCGCGCACGACCCTCACTGTCCTCCGGGCGCGCGGTCATCAGGTCTTCCGCCCGCTGGTTGGACAGCACGATCTCGTTTTCCGCCGTTGTCAGCAGAACCGGATCGGGCAGTGCGTTGAGCATTGTGGTCAGCAGCGTGCGCTGGTCGCGCAGCCGCTGCGCCCGCCTCTTCAGCAGATCGTTCTGATGGATCCGTGCCAGCACCGGCGCGCACCGCGTGCACACGGACGCGGCCGCCTCCAGTACGTCCGCCGACGCGGCCGCATCCATTGCGAGGATGCCGAGCGGGTCGCCGCCCGGAACCTTGATAGGGAGGAGGAAAATGCTGTCGAATTGCAGGTCGGGGATGCGGTCCCCCGGCCGTGTAGCCGCGGACTGCAGATTGTCGATCGCGTCCTGGATGGCGGAGTCGGGGTCTTCCGCACCGCGCAGCACGCTGTCGGTGTGTGGCGTGCGCAGCCCCCACCCGCGGCCGATGAGACCCGTCTCCCCGCGTACCACCAGCAGTGCGCGGTCCACCGGAATGGCCTTGAACGTCCGGTCCACCAGCACGCTGCAGGCATCGCCCAGCTCCGCAACGGCGGCCAGCCGTTCCAGGACGTCGGCGACGACGGCGTCAGCGGACTGAAGACCGGGCGGCACTGGATTCAGGTCTTCTCGTCGAGCCTGCGCCGCAGCTCGGCGTTCTCCGCCAGCAGCTTCTTCATGTCAGCGTTCTCCGTCATCACGCGGTCCATCTCCGTAGAGCCGACGTTCGTGCCCGGTCCCATCATCGGACGGGAAGCAAAGCCCGTGATACCGATGGCCTCGGCGAACTTCAGATATGTCTCTACGGACGCCACGACAATGCGGGCCTCGACACTGACCAGGTCGATACCGACAAGCGAGACACGGACGTACGCGTCGATGACAATGCCCTTGTCCAGTACGCGGTCGAGTACGTCGATCAGACTGCTGCCGGCGCCCGCCCTTTCTACTGCCATGTCATTTCTCCACGTGAGTGCGAGTAATCTGGTGCTGCTCGATCGTGTCGATCTTGGCTGACAGCTGCTCGATCTTTTCCGCCAGCAGTGTCAGCTCACCGGGCGTCGGCCCGAGTGTCGGACCCGCATAGCTCGGGTCCGTGCGCCACCAGTTCATGCCGATCGACTCCGCCTTGTCGATCGAACAGACGAGCAGCCGGATGCGGATCGTGAGGAGCTCGACATTCGCCAGGTTGACCTTGATGTCACCCGCAATGACGAGTCCCTTGTCCAGGATCCGGTCGAGAATGTCGACGAGTCCCTGGGAACGCTGTGGACCGAGTTCGACGCGGTCTGCCACGGTGGCCCTTTCTACAGAAGACGGCCCAGCGGGCCGAGATCGATGTTGAGCTCCTCGCCTGCGAGCCCGAATGCAGTTTTAATCTCTTCCAGCCGCTCCTGCAAGCGCATCAGCGAAAGTCCCAGCTGCTCGATTTCCTCGTCCGAGAGCGAACCGCCCTCCATTCGCCTGACCGCCTGATGCTCCATCACCTGCCGCAGCAGCTCCACGATCGTCAGTACCAGCCGCGCGAGCCCGGTCTCGATGTCGTCCGCATTCGCTTCGATACGCGACGGCAGACCGGGCGCCATGTCCCTCAGCTCCGCCGTGAGCCGTGCGATCTCCTCTTCAGGCGTCATTCCGTGACGAAGGAGTAGGGCGGCCACGGCCCGGTCGACAGGTACCGGAAGTGGGGGAGGCTCGTCCGCACCTTTTCCACGGCTGTTTGATAGGCATTGAAGTGCGCGCGGTGCACGAGACATGCCACGCTCGCCACGCCATGTGCCGTCCGAAGCGGCTCCACGATCTCCGAAATAGTTATCCCGCGCAACGCATCCTGCAATGGTGCAACAGCCTGCGTCTGGCTCGCGGCCGGGCCCGATACCCGCGCGGCGAGGGCCTCCATGTAGTCCCGTCCGGTCTTCGGTGGCGGGACCGGTCCCTCTTCGGACAGGCCCGGATCGAAAATGCGGATTGCGAATTCCGCGCAGCCTGCGAACCGTCTCAGGAGCCCACCCCAGCGCGCAGCATCCGCGTCCAGTGCGGCACGCACGGCCTCATCATCCTCGAGCCATTGGCCGAAGCGGATCGGTACGGGCGTACATTGCTCATCCATTGCGGCGACGACGACAGCGTTGTGCGCACGTATCGCGGCCATGCTCGCGTCCGGCCGTCTGTTGTGTGCACTCACGACCGCGGCGACGTCCCCCGCCGTGATCGTGCGTACGATCGCGCCGTCGATTCCGCGCGTGCCCGGCTGCATCGAGGCGTGCGCGGACGTGGTGATGCAGTAGAGGTGAAGACCCACCTAGAGGTGCCGCAGCGCGTTCTCGCGCGCGACCATGGACTCGACCGAGGCAAGCAATACGCGCAGTCCGACGTAGACGAGATCGACGCCGGCAACGGAGATCACGACATCTCCGCTGATGACCGCGCCCTTGTCGAGCACGCGGTTGACGAGCTCGACCAGCGCCAGGTCGTCCTCCGCGTCCGCAGGATAATCAGCGGGCAGCGGCATCGCGCGGCTCCATGAAGCGGTATGGCGCCCACGGCCCGGTCAGACGAGCGTGGATACCGATCTGCTTGAGCGTCGCGGCCTCGCGGCCGGCCGCGTCCGCGAGCGCGCCCTCGGAAGATCGCCTGACGAGCAGTGCTGCATTCAGGATCACCGGCAGTTCGGCCGTTCGCGGCAGTGGCAGCGCGATGACATCCGTCGCATGTGCCGCGATCTGCTCGAGCATGTCACGTGCGCGCATCCTCGCAGCCGCGGAAAGCTCGTTCTTCACGACGTCCGCACGCTTCTTCTCCAGCAGAAACCGACGTCCCGCGGCGGCCTGTGCTATCTCGGCGTCGAGTGACTTCACGCTGTCCATGATGTCGGCAGCGTGCGTCGCCAGCTCGTTCCGGTCCCATGTCACCTTCAGGTCCCACTCGCGATGGCCGTTCAGCCGCGCCAGCGCCTCGTGCACCGCATGCGCGCGCTCGATCGCGTGTGCCTGCAGCGCTTCGATTGAGCTGAACAGCGTGAACAGTGACGCGGGCAGGATCTCCGAATGATCCACGAACCAGGCGACCACGCGTTCGTGCTCGAGACCGCGCGCGCCGACCCAGTCCAGGTTTCCGATCTGCGCATCGATGACGTCGGGAGAGAACTCGGCCGCGGGCAGATACGACACCACTGCGTGCACGCCCGCTGCGCGCACAACCTCCACATGCGCACCGGTCACGCCCCCGAGGGCCTGTGGTGCCTGCGCGGCGTCCGGTACGAAACCATAGACGTAGACGATCTCGCTCATGCGGCCACCTGCCAGCGGGCGAGGAAATGCGCGAGTGCGGCAGCGCCTGTGGGAGCTGTGTCGAGGTCCGGCGCACACAGCACTGTTTCATGCGACGGCGGACACGCGTCGGGTCCCGTTCGATTGAGGATCCGGGCTGCCACGCGCACGCGCGCCGAGTGCAGCGCGTCGACCAGTCGGTTCGTTTCGGCTTCGACCACGGGCTCCCGGAGTGTAACGACGAAGACGCCGCAGCGGGCGGGGTCGGTGAGCAGCGCGCTCAGGTGCTTCAACTGCCGTGCGAATGCTAGCATGCGCTCCGAAAAACCGTCAAGCTTGCCCGCTGCGCCATAGTCGAGAATGATCCGGAGCACGGCGTGCGTCCATTCCAGAGCTATCGCGGGCGTGGCAATCAGACGGAGAAAGTGGCCCGTCGGAGATGCATCGATGAGAATGGTCTCATCGCCTTCAGCTGCGTCGAGGATAGTGCTGATCGCGAGCAGCTCATCGATGCCGGGCGGGACGACGTCCAGTGCCTTTCGGATGACGTCCTGGTCGAACGATGGCGAGCCACCGAGCCCTACCACGTCCAGCGCTTTCTCGATCTCGCCGCCGTGCCTGCTGCGCCAGACCTCCAGCTCGGCGGCTGCGTCCACCTGGAGCACGCGGAGGTTGGGCAGGATCTCACCGCCCGCCGGCAGTGGATTATGGCCGAACACGTCGCCGAGGGAGCCCGCCGGATCCGTACTGCACAGCAGCACCCGCCGCTCCGCTGCCAGCGACACGGCGGCCGCAGCCGCGCAGGTGCTCTTTCCGGTCCCGCCCTTGCCCGCGAACCACGCCAGCCGGCCGACATCTGATCGAAGCACTCGCGCGGCCCCAGTATCCTGCGCAGAGATGGACGCCGATCGAACATCCGCGGGACGTGAGCCTGTTGCAACGACGGGCGCATGGTCGTCGCCTTGCGCGAGTTCGTTGTGCTGCGCGAGAGCCGCCCACCAGCGGCGAAGGCCCGCGCAGCCGCGCACATCGGCCAGGCGCGGAATTGTGCAGTGAATGGAAATGCCGGCGGGCCGCAGCTTCGAGTCGGGGCCCATTGTGATGACTGCCGTCACGTGGAGCGAGCGCCGGTCGAGCTCCTCCAGCAGGCGAGCAGTCTCCGCTTCCACGACCGCACCGTTTCGCGTGGTAACCACAAACGCTGCATCCTGAAATACTCGGCGCAGCCCCGCCGCAGTCTGCTCCAGCTCATCGACGATCTCTTCGCCGGATCCGCGGACGTGGGCGCCCACCATGCGATCCGATACGGCAGCCGCCTTGTCGGCCATTGCGCGGAATGCCGAGACCCACGAGTCGATCAGTCCGGGTGCACCCAGGAGACGAAGCGTATGCCCGGTCGGTGCTGTGTCGACAATCACCCCGCTTCCTGAGCCGCTCAGCTCGACCAGCCGCAGTGCGGCGGCGATCTCGTCCACACCGGGCAGCGTGAGGTGAGTGAAGCGCGCCGCATCCGCTGCGGACAGATACGTGCCGCTTGCAATGAGTTGCTCGAGCGGCACCCGCGCGCGCATGAGCCACGCGTCGGCTGTATGCTCCGCATTCAGCTCTTCGAGCTGAAGGTCGGCGGCGCACGGCGCTGTAACGGGTGTTCCGGAAGGGATACGGCTGTCGAAGATGTCTGCTACGGAATGCGCGGGATCTGTCGAGAGAAGATGTGTCGGCTGACCAGTGTCGGCACGAGCCAGGGCAAAGGCCGCCGCAGTCGTGCTCTTACCCGTTCCTCCCTTGCCAGCGACGAAGGTGAATGGCCGCTCGAGCAGCATGTCCAGCAGCGCTGGCACCATCTGCCACGTTCACTCCCAGTCGAAGTTCACGTCGATCGTCGCGCCACCCGCGGCGTCGACGACCTCTGGTGGCTTGCGCACGGCTTCCTGCGCAGATTCGGACGCGCCCGCGGCTGCGTCTGCAGCCATGTCAGCCGCCGGCTGCTGCTGTGTGACCCCTTCGCCGCCCTGCGACTGCACCCGTACCGGGCCGCCCGACACACCCATGCCGAACTGTTCGCGCCAGTGACGGACATCCCGCAGCTTCGCCATCACTTCGGCCTCGCGGCGGACGTACTCGTCGTCGTCGATGTCGCCGAGCTCGAGCATCAGCTGAAGCTCCATCAGCTCCGCCTTGATGCTCGTGTCATCCGTCAGTTCCTCCCGCACAACACCCTGCACCTTGTCGAATGCGAACTCGGTCAGGAACATCGGGCCCGTCACGGGCCAGAACAGGAGATGCTTCAGGATTCCCATGCCGTCAGGCGTCCGCTCGCTCCAGGCGCAGCTTGATGTTGACGAAATTGTACGGCGGCCAGGGACCGGTATACTTGAAGGACAGCAGGTCCTCGTACTTGCGGCTCAGCGCCTTCACCGCTTCGTCGAACTCCTGCTCGCGCGCCCGGTTCACCAGGTACGCCGCGTTCATGATCATGCGGTCGCCGATCGGCTTGTTCGAACGGCTCGCCACGGCCACGGGCTTCAGCGACTCGTGGATGTCCATGACGTACTCGTTCGCTCGACCCTCCAGCGCCCCCTCCACCAGCCGGCCCAGCTGCATCCGCGCGAAATATGTCGAGCTCTGCGCGTTGCCCGTGATCTCTTCCTTCAGCCGCCGGATCTCCTCGTCGGACTGCTCCAGCTTGCTGATCACGCGGTCCCGGTCCCACAGCACCTTCAGGCCGAACTCGATCTTGTCCTTCATCTTGTCCAGCACGTCGTCGAACGCGCGCGACGTCGACTTCAACAGCTCGACGATGTCCTGCTTCGTCCGGAAGATCGTGCCGAAGGACATCGGGATCACCGTGAACTCCCGCATGACCGTCTCGTTCACCAGCTCGTGCGCCAGCACGTTCTCGCGTGTCGGGTCATAGATCCGGATCGGTGTGTCACTGACCACGGCGGCCAAGTCCTCGTGGTGCACCGTGTACACCCGATTGGTCCCGTCCCCTATGCCGATGGGGCCGAAGTCCCGGTCCTCCGCCGTCTTGATCACGCAGTAGACATATTTCCCCTCGTCGCCGTTGTGGGTGGCTTCGGCCTCGGAGACGGAATCGTTCATGGTTTCATGCCCGGTTGGACGAGCGGCAGGGGTGCGCCCGTGGCAAAACGTTTGGTTTCGATGCTTGCTTTCATGGTGACTACCAGCCGAATGTGGCCGTGGGTTCCAGCGCATGCAAGTAATGGGCACAGGGTGGGAGTGGGCGGTGTACAGGCCCGCGGATTGCGTCTGGCGATGATGAATACAGGGGAATTTTCTGCAATGCCGCGGATAGGGAATATGGGGTGGGCCATGAAGAGGGCGCCGCTGATACTGGGGTTGACGGTGCTCCTGACCAGCTGTGCAGTTCTGAGCGGGGTCGGTGAGCCGGATGCGGAGGCCGAGCTTGACCGCGGATTGACGGCGTTGCGCGCGCGTGAGTACAACGACGCCCGCCGGATCCTGGAGCCGCTGTATCAGTCTTCGTGGCGGGAGCCCGTGGGACAGGAGGCGCTGCTGGCGCTTGCGTCGATGGAGCTCGATCCGCGGAACCCGGAGCGTCGTCTCTGGGCCGGCGCCGACCTCGCCGGCCGGCTCCTGGGCATTCCGCAGGCGTCGCCAGCGGACATACCGGTGGCCGAGACACTGTATCTGCTCGCAATCGAGCTGGGCGCGGTGGAGGAGAGGATTGCGCGAGCGGACTCCGTCACGCAGGCTGCAGAGGATCGCTCCCGCCGTCCGACGGCGAGCGTGATGTCCGTGCCGGCGAGGATGGCTCGGTTGCAGGCGGAACGTGACGGTCTGAACCGAAGGAACGAACAGCTCCAGGCAACGCTGAAGACGAGGGACAAGGAACTGGCAGACGCGAAACAGGAGCTGGAGCGCATCAAGAAAACGCTCAAGATCCAATGAGCGAACCCGCCCGCCGCGTGCAGGACCGGGAGGAATACAGCGGCATCGGTCTTCGCGAGCGGCTGATTCTCACAATCGTCATTGTCGGCGTGATGATGACGATCCCGACCGTGTATGCGCTCCTCCAGCTGCGCAATCTCGAGGAGATCGCTGCCATCGGGACTCGCCGAAACGGTGCCGCATACGCTTCGCTCGGCAGATTCATGACGGGTCTCGCGGAGGCCAACCGTCACGAGGGCAGCTACATCGTCACGCCGGAGGATACTTCCTTCCGGTCCTCGCGGGACAGTGCGCTCGCCGACGCGCACATGCAGCTCCTCACGCTCGATACGACTGGTTACGCCGATGTTGCGGCGCCCGCGAAGGCGCAGCTGCAGGAGATCGAGGCCGGCATCAGTCAGATCGACCAGCTGCTCACGCCGGTACCACCCGCTACCTCACCGTCCATGTCACAGCGCACCGCGGCTACGACTGCGTTCCAGCCCGTGAAGCAGAGGTTCTCCGAATCCGAGCAGATCATCAAGCGCATCGGCAGCGCAATCGACGAGGAGTCGCGCATCGGCAACCTGCGCGCGAAGGAGATCAGTGCGAACGCGGCACAGACCACCGCCATCGCGCTCGCGCTCTGCCTGGTGATCGCGCTGGCCATCGGCTCGTGGATGACCCGTCACCTGCTGCGCCCCGTCGCACAGCTCCGTCACTTCATGGCTCGCGTGGCCGGCGGCTCGTTCGTCGTACCCGAAGACCTGCCCTATCAGCGGAGTGACGAGATCGGCGACCTGTCGCGCTCTTTTCGCGGCATGACCCGCCAGCTTGCGGACCTCGACCAGCTCAAGGCCGAGTTCATGAGCATCTCCACGCACGAGCTCAAAACCCCGATCAACGTGATTGGCGGATATGCCGAGCTCATCCAGGAGGGCGTCTACGGTCGGGTCAATGACAAGCAGAACGGCGCTCTCACTGCGATCCGCGAGCAGGCGCGTGTACTCACGCAGATGGTGACGCAGCTGCTCGATGTGAGCCGCATAGAGGCCGGCGGTCTGCGCCTCGAAATGAACGACGTCGTCGTGCACGAGCTCTTCGACCGCGTCCATCGCACGTTCTCGGCACTCGCCGAGAAGCAGGACATCAACTTCGAGGTCGTGCTGGACGAGAGTGCGCCCGAGACCGTGCCCGGCGATGCGGACCGTCTGCGCGACCAGGTGCTCGGCAACCTCATCTCGAACGCATTCAAGTTCACGCCTGCCAGCGGTGCTGTGCTTGTCCGCGGCTGGGAGGAGAACGGGTGGCTGTGCATCTGCGTGCGCGATACCGGCTCGGGCATCCCGGAAGAGCAGCAGCCGCACATCTTCGACAAGTTCTACCAGGTCGGCGGCCAGGCGAGGAGCAAGGGTGCGGGACTGGGTCTGACGATCGCGTACGAGGTCGTGCAGGGTCACGGCGGTGAGCTCACCGTCGAGAGCAATCCAGGTGAGGGCACGACGTTCCAGATACGGCTGCCGCTCACCCGCGAGCAGGCCGTGCACGCCAAGACCCAGCTCGAGCGGCGAGTCGACGACCGGGCCGCGGCTGCCGCTGCAGAGTCGACTGTTGAATCACGAACCTGACATCGTCGAAAACTGGGATACCATTGTCGTGGGTGGCGGACCTGCAGGTCTCGCGTGCGCGCTGTGGCTCGCACGCTACCGCCGCACCGTCTGCATCTTCGACACGGGTGAGCCGCGCAACAGGCCGGCCTGGGCAGTTCATGGATTTCCCGGCCTGCCCGACCCGCCCCCGCTCGAGCTGCGCGCCCGCATCCGCCAGCAGGCCCTCGACGCCGGAGCCGCTTACCGGATCAATGGCGTCACGGCGATTGACGGGGAAAAGGACGCGTTTCGAATTGCGGTCGAGGACGGGTCGACCGCAAACGCGCGACGCGTCGTGCTCGCGTACGGGCTGCGTGATTTCCTCCCCGCTGTCGCAGGCATCGAGGCCTTCTACGGACATTCCGTCTACCACTGCCCGGACTGCGACGGCCCCAGTGTGACGGGGCAGCGCGTGGGTGTCATCGGACACGACCGCCACGCCGCCGCCCTCGCCCTTTACCTTCTTACATGGGCCGGCTCCGTGACCATCCTCGGCAATGGCGTCGCTGGCGACCTGACGCCGGCCGCCATGGAGACACTGAGGCGGCACGGCATTGAGATCGAACCTGGTAGGATTGCGGCGTTGAACGGAGAGGAGGGGCGGCTGCGCGAGGTTTCCCTCGAGACGTCACACGCGCTGCAGATAGATGCGATCTTCTTCCACCTCGGGTCCGAGCCACGCTGTGACTTTGCTGCCCAGCTCGGCTGTCGCACCGATGAAGACGGGTACATCGACGTGGATGCCGGACAGCAGACCAGCACTCCCGGCATCTACGCCGCGGGCGACATCGCGGGTCACCCGCACCTGGCTGTCACGGCTGCGGCAGAAGGCGTGCGCGCTGCGCTCGCCATCCACCGCTCACTCACTCCCGACGAGTTCTTCGTCGGCGGCTGACTTCGCCTCCTGCTGCCGCACCAGTGCGGCTCGGGCCAGAACATAACGCGGATAATCGTGGCAGTGCGGCGTATTGCTGCCGGTCACGCAGCCGTTGTAGCGCAGCAGCGCTCGATTGAGATCGCCCTTCTCCTCCCGGAGATAGCTCGCCAGGATCTTCGAACCTGTGCAGATGTTCGACTCCACGTCGTCCAGACGGGGGCCGCAGCCCCAGCGACCCTGGTGCAGCGGCATGACCTGCATCAGACCCGTCGCACCCACGAAGCTCCTGGCCTTCGGATCCAGCATCGGGTTCTCAACCAGAAGCACCCCGACCATCAGGCTCGGATCCACGCCCCGCTTCTTCGACTCTCGAACCAGCGCAACCGAGATCCGGCGCACCAGCCGGGGGTCATTACTGCGATATCTCGACAGGACGCGCTCCACCGGCGCGACCTCCTCCTCGTACACTCCGCCCACACGCTCGAAGGCCCGCTCCATCGCCACCAGCCGCGACCTCAGCATCTGCGCGGAATACTCACGTCCCGCATCCGGATCCCCTTCGGCCAGGGCGGGAACATACCCATACGTAACCGCACATATCCCCAGCAGCACCAGCACTGCGGTGCCTCGTGCGGTCCTCGGCCGTGGCGCCGACATACGGAACATCGAGACGAACAGTCTCGTCATGTACCTCAGGCCGTCGCTCATGTGATACCTCGTGCTTCTGTTCAGGGCCGCGGGGAGACCGCTGCAGCCCACCGGGAGGCCCCCGTTTGCAAGCGGTGGGCCCCGAACCCCTGCCGAAACCCGCTCTGTCCGCCTAACTCGCCATCACACCGAACGTTACAGATCCCAAAGAAAAATCTGTTCACAGGGGCGCTTCCGACCACCGAACAAGCTCCCGGAGCGGGCCGCGGCCGTCATGGACCCACCCCATTTCCGGCCAGGGCAACTGCCGGAACGAGGTCACGCGGGAAACACCTGCCGTCGCGAGCCCTTGAGCCACCGGCACTATCGCGTCTCCCGCCCCCGCGACAGCCGCACTCTGCAACACATCGCGGTAGGGTGCAACGAGTCGGGCCACGTCCGCCAATGCGTGTACTGGGCACACTTTAAGTGTTCTGCCCAGGCAGCTGGCGGTCAGGGCTGGCACGGGATCGAATATGATGGTGTGATCGAGCCGATCGGGCCCCAGAACCGATACTTTTTCACCATTTATGGCCCTGAACTCGGCGACAGCGCGGAATTCCCGGATGGCAATGGCATCGGCCTGAGCCGGGGCGGCGGGAGGCAGGTCGCGGCTCAGACGCACGAGTGCCCGATCGATGAGGCCTGCCAGCTCTGGCGGTGAGACTGCGCCGCCGTCCTCGACGAAGACGGTGTGCGGGGAGACGCAGCCCTGCTGATCGAAGACGGCGGTTGCATATGCGATGTCACCGGCGAGGCTGGCCGCGTCCTCCGGGCTGCCGAGTGCTTCCCGGCCGACCACGCCGAACGAGATGCGCGGACCGTGTGTGATCATCGTGACGTTCGCCGGGACACGCCTGCTCATGTCTGTGATGGAGTTCCGCCCGCCGTAGTGGACGACCTGTTCGACGGCTGGCAGCACGGCATCCTCGAGGTCCGTCGTTCCGCCCGGCCAGTATGTGACGGC
>DASUXU010000130.1:0-4570 GCA_036377735.1 Longimicrobiales bacterium | reverse complement strand
CACGCTTCTGCGGATCCGGAATGATGATGCGACGGCGCATCGCATTCACACCAATGGCACCATCCCGGGTTTTGCAGCGCAGGCGCAGTCGATGACCCAGGGGCAGTCCTACACCGCGACCGTGGGTGTCGGCACGGATGTGATCTACTGTGCGGACCACGGTGACACCACAGGTCAGCTCACGATCACGGTGCAGCCTTAGGGCAGGGGCGCGCCGGTCACGAGTCGCATCGTGTCCCGCGCGATCAGCAGTTCCTCATTCGTCGGAATCACCCACGCGTGGACGCGGCTCTCGGGAGTCGTGATCCGGCCGGCCGCGCCGCGCTCGAGTGAGGTGTTCGCGGCGTCATCCGGAAAAATTCCGGCCCATTCCATCTGCTCCAGCACCAGGCGACGGATGCCGGGCGCATTCTCGCCGATGCCGCCCGTGAAGATGATCGCATCGGCGCCCCCCATCGCGGCCAGGTAGCTGCCGACGTATTTCCGGACACGGTAGGCGAACATCTCCACCGCGAGCCAGGCGCGCCGGTCGTCGCTTTCCTCCGCCTCTGCCAGCAGCTCCCGCATGTCGCTCGTGATGCCGCTGATGCCGAGCAGGCCGGACTGCTTGTTCAGCAGTGTCAGCACCGCGTTCTCGCTCAGGCCCTCCTTGGTCCCGAGAAACTCGAGGATCGCCGGATCCACGTCGCCCGATCGCGTTCCCATGATGAGACCCTCGAGCGGTGTGAACCCCATCGACGTGTCCACCGAAATGCCGCCGCGGATCGCGCACGCACTCGCACCATTTCCGAGATGCAAAGTGATCACATTCGTCTGCTCGCGGCTCACGCCATTCAGCTGGCGGTAACGATACGCTACGTAGCGGTGGCTTGTGCCGTGAAAACCGTATCGCCGGATGCGGTGACGGCGGTACAGGCCGTAGGGCAGGGCATACAGAAAAGCACGTTCCGGCAGCGACTGGTGGAACGCCGTGTCGAAGACCGCTGCCTGCGGAATGTCACCGAGCAGCGCACGTACCGCCTCGATGCCGCGCACGTTCGCGGGATTGTGCAGCGGTGCCAGCTCGATTGCGTCCTCGATGTGCGCAAGCACTTCCTCAGTGATCACGACGGACTCACGGAAATGTTCGCCGCCATGGACCACGCGGTGACCCACGGCCTCGATGTCCTGGAGCCGCGTCACGCCGGTGCCTTCGGTTGCGATCAGCCACTTCAGCACCCAGTCTACCGCGGCTGTGAGGTCGCGCAGCTGCGCCGTCGTCGTGCGCCGTGCTGCCTCTCCCACCCGTGTCGTAATCACCGCCTCGCCGCCGATCCGCTCCAGCATGCCCTCCGCCAGGCGGATATCGTTGTCGCCCACCGCCAGCGCCGGGTCCGTCCGGATCAGCTGGAATTTCAGGCTGGAGCTGCCTGCATTCAGAACGAGAACGTTCATATCCCCTTTGCGCGTCTCTGGAAGCCGTCTGCGGGGAATCTTGCAGGTGCGCGGGCGCGCCGTCTAGTTTCTCCGGAGCCGCCACACGGAACCTACACCGGGTCGCATCATGGTACGCCGCCAATCAGACTCCATCCCGCGCATCGAGCTGACCGACGAGCGTCGCGCCCGCCTCCTCGGCACCATCCGATCTCAGGCCGAAGAAATCTTCGATGAGCCCGTGAGCGACTTCCGGGCGCAGGCGCTGCTCGACCTGTTCCTCCGGGAGATCGGCCCGTCCGTTTACAACCAGGGGGTTCGGGACGCCAGCGCGTTCATGCAGGAAAAGCTCACGGACCTCGAGGCGGAAGTGTACGAGCCGGAACGATGAGCGGTGTTCGCAAAATGGAGGGCGTCAGAGGGGCTCCAGTCGCGCGGTGAAGTGCCGCAGGGCCGGCGGTTCTTCCACGATACGATAGCCGCGCAGCTGTGCGCGCTCCGAATAAACGTGCAGGATGACCTCAGCCAGATAGTCTACGTGGCTCTGGGTATAGACCCGACGGGGAAACGCGAGTCTGATCAGTTCCATTGCGCTGGGCTTTTCGGACCCGTCCGGCTGCCGGCCGAACATGACGGATCCGATCTCGACCCCCCGGACGCCACCTGTGACATACAGGGCATTGTTGAATGACCAGGCTGGATACGACAGCGACGGAATGTTTGGCAGCATCTCGCGCGCGTCGAGATACACCGCATGCCCGCCTGTCGGCAGGATCAGTGGTACACCCCCTGACGTCAGCCGGTCGCCCAGGTACGCAATCGAACGGATGCGATAGCGCAGGTAGTCCGGTTCGAGCACCTCCTGCAGTCCGCGTGCGACGGCCTCCAAGTCATAGCCCGCCATTCCTCCATACGTCGGAAACCCTTCGGTCAGTATGCCGAGGTTACGGCACCGCGCCGCCAGCCCGTCGTCGTTCAGGCCGAGAAACCCGCCGATGTTTGCTATTCCGTCCTTCTTTGCACTCATCGTACAGCCATCCGCCAGATCGAACAGAGCGCGCGCGATCTGACGCGGGGTCTGCTCTGCGTATCCCGCCTCCCGGGTGTGGATGAACCACGCGTTCTCAGCGAAACGGCACGCATCGACGATGAATGGAATGCCGTGCTCACGCGCGACAACACTCACCGCGCGCGCGTTCTCCATGCTGACGGGCTGGCCGCCTCCCGAATTATTCGTAACGGTCAGCATGATCAGCGGGATCCGATCGCGTCCCTTTTCGCGCACGAGCGCCTTCAGGGCCTCCACGTCCATGTTGCCCTTGAACGGATGCAGCAGCCGCGGCTCGCGCCCTTCGGCGATCGGGAGATCGAGCGCCACCGCGCCCACGTGCTCGATATTCGCTCGCGTGGTATCGAAGTGGGCGTTGCTCGGAACGATATCCCCCGGCTTGAGTAGAGCGCTCACCAGGATGTGCTCGGCGGCACGGCCCTGGTGCGTCGGCAGGACGTGGCGGTAGCCCGTGATCTCCTGGACCACGCTCTCGAAGCGGTAGAACGACCGCGCGCCCGCGTAGGACTCGTCGCTTGCCAGCATCTCCGCCCATTGCCGCGACGACATCGCGCCCGTACCGCTGTCCGTCAGAAGATCGATCAGCACTGCCTCGGCCCGCAGCTGGAACGGATTGTGGCCCGCGCGCGCCAGCGCCTCTGCGCGCTGCGCCTCGGTCGTCGTTGTAATCGGCTCCACCGACCGGATCCGGAATGGCTCTATTATCGTCTGGGGTACGAAGCTCATGGTTCAGGCGCCCCTGGGAGTTTGCAGGTTCGGGACTGATAATGCGGGTTGTTTCCGCCTTCGCCAGATGCGTCCGCACGGCCACCCGGATCAATGCTCCGGACTTGCTGGCTCCAGTACGCGTAGATACCGTATCCAGCTGGCCGCGAAGGAAGGGCCGCACTTGTTTCAGCAACACCGCGACAACGGATCCAGTTTATGAGCGACGTAGTACGGGTCACACTGCCGGATGGGAAAGTCCTCGAGCTGCCGCGCGGCTCGACCGCGTTCGATGTCGCCCAGGCGATCGGCCCCGGCCTGGCAAAGGCCGCGCTCGCGGCGAGGCTCGGCGACGCGATGGTCGACCTGCGCCGGCCCATCCTGCAGGACACGCCGATCTCGATTATCACGGCGAAGTCACCCGAGGCGCTCGAGCTTGTCCGTCACTCCGCTGCCCACATCCTGGCCACCGCCGTGCGGCAGGTGCGCCCGGACGCGAAGATCGGATTCGGCCCCGCCATCGAGAACGGGTTCTATTACGACTTCGAGGTCGCATCCCCCTTCACGACCGACGAGCTCGAGAAGATCGAGGCCGTCATGCAGGAGGTGTCGAAGGCGGACTACCCCTTCGAGCGGCAGGTCGCGTCGAAAAGCGAGGCACGCCAGGTCTTCAGCGATGATCCGCTCAAGCTCGAGCGTCTGGACGAGCTCGGTGATGATGAGACCATCACCATCTACCGTGACGGCCCGTTCACCGACCTGTGCCGCGGACCGCATGTGCCGTCCACTTCGCATGTGAAGCACTTCAAGCTGCTTTCCACCGCCGGCGCATACTGGCGCGGCGACGAGAAGCGGCAGATGCTGCAGCGCATCTACGGCACCGCATGGCTCTCCGACAAGGACCTCGCCGCACACCTGCACAACCTCGAGGAGGCGAAGAAGCGGGATCACCGCCGGCTCGGCCGCGAGCTCGACCTCTTTCTGATGCATCCGTTCGCGCCCGGTGCGGTGTTCTGGACCGATCGCGGCACCAGCATCTTCAAGCGCCTGGGTGACTGGATGCACGACGTCCTCGAGGCCAGCGACTATCAGCACGTCAAGACACCGCTGATGTTCAACAAGGGGCTGTGGGAGATCTCCGGCCACTGGGGCAAGTATCGCGAGAACATGTTCCTCGTGCTCGACAAGGAGACCGGCGAGCACGACTTCTCCCTGAAGCCGATGAACTGTCCGTCGCATCACCTCCTGTACGCGTCACGCAAGCATTCGTATCGCGAGCTGCCTGTGAGGTATGCGACGCAGGACGTGCTCCATCGGAATGAAGTGTCTGGCGCACTCAGCGGTCTGACCAGAGTTCGGCAGTTCCAGCAGGACGATGCGCAC